>NZ_JBAWTG010000018.1:65133-91348 GCF_037106235.1 Methylobacterium nigriterrae
ACTCAGCGTGTTCTGGCGACCGCGACGGTGCTGCCCTCGACGACCGTGAAGACGACGCCGGCCTGGCGCAGGGCCTCGATCGCCGCGTGACGGCTGCGGGCCAGCGGCCCCTCGGCATCCTCCTCGAGGCGCCGGATCGTCGAGAGCGAGAGCTTGCTGGCCTTGGCGAGGTCCGCGAGGGTCCAGTCCAGAAGCCCGCGCGCGGCCCGCAGGTGCAGGCCCCGGACCCGCTCGTCGCCGCTTGCCGAGAGCGCGTCGCGCCTCGGCTTCAGGGCCGTCGAGTCGGCCGGGAAGGTGAGGCCGGTCCATTCCCGGATCGTCCCGGTGCCGGTCATCACCGGCGCGACGAGCGCGCGGAACGCGCCGTGCTCCCCGCTCGCGAGCCGTGCCGTGAAGTCCAGCGTGTAGGCCTGCCCCCGTGCCCTGTGCTCGGCATGCTGGCGCAGGAACGCCGCGCGCTCCTCGGCCACGACCGGCCGATGCCACTCGCCCGGCAGATCCTCCGGGGGCAATCCCGTCAGTTCGCACCAGCCGGGCGCGTGCAGCACCTCGCCGTCGACGGTCCAGACCCAGGGGATGATCGAGCTGTGCTCGAACACGGCGCGCTGCCGGTCGTTGTGGGTCCGCACCGCGTGCGAGGCGCGCTGCTGGCTCGTGACGTCGACCAGGACGCCGGCCGCGCCGGCCGGCGCGCCCTCGGGCGTGAAGTACACGTCGCCGCGGCTGACCACGATGCGCATGGTCCCGTCCGGGCGGATCACCCGGAAGGTGTGGTCGGTGAGCAGGCCCTCGTTCAGGATCTGGGCCGCGTCCTCGAGCTGCAGGCGGTCGTCCGGGTGAACGAGGCTGCGGTAGAGTTCGTAATCGGGCTGGACCGAGCCATCCTCGATGCCGAACAGCTTGTACAGGCCGGAAGACCAGACGTACTCCTTCCGGGAGAAGTTCCAGCCCCAACTCCCCGACAGGCCGAAGGACTCGATCATGCGGAGGAACTCGCGGGACGAGAACGCGAGCGTCGGAATGTTGATCGTCATGCAGGGTTCAGGTTTCGGCTGCGCGGCGCTGCGGACCGTGCGCGACTGGGTCGGGATCTTTCGCGCTGCGACCGCTCGGCGGACCGGACCGGCCGTTCAGCGGGAGGGCGTCTCGTAGGGACATGTCGTGACACGTGACCGGCTCCGATCGTTCCGGACGGGCGCTGAGCCATTTTCATTCAGCTTCCTGCGCGAAAGCATCAGAGAGGTCATTTTTTGCGCACTAAAGTCATCCCTGCGAGCTGGGTGAAACATTGCGTCGATATAGAGAGGGAATATTTGAAAAATCCCAGGAAGATCAACCCATCCCAAGCATGATTTGCAAGCTATGTTGCGCACAAGTTAAGTTATCACGCAATTGTGAAAAGAGGCGTGAAACTAAAATCGTAGAGAGGTATTTCTGAAACTTACAACTTCAAATTATAGCAATCTCGGTTGTTGCGAGGCTGCGTAGTTCCGCCCGCTTGGCGCCTGCGAGATCCAACCGTAAGCTACCGCCTTGCGGCCAATCTTTCAGTTTCGCGCGGGGGCACGAACGCGCGCGGTGGGCCGTGCGGGCCGGCGACCGCGGCGCCCGTTGGCAACCTTCGGCGTGCGAGGCTGGCGTTTCCGAAGCGCGGCCCGGTCCAGGCAAGGCGGCGCTCAGGCCGTCGGCGCCAGCCGGCCGCCGTAGTAATCATCGAGGCGGCCCCCGTAGCCCGGATCCGCGAAGGCGTCCTCGCCGGGGCCGTGGCTCGGAGCGCCGGCCAGGGTGTCGCGGTCGAGATCGACCAGGTAGCCGCCGAGCTCGACGCTGTAGGTCAGGGCGCGCCAGGGCAGGGGGTGGTGGTTCTCCCCGAGGCCGAGGAACCCACCGAAGGCCAGCACCGCGTAGGCGACCTGCCCCGAGACCTTGTCGACCATGAAGTTGTGCACCGAGCCGAGATGCTCGCCGGCCCGATTGTAGACGGCGGTTCCCTCGACCTTGTTCGAGGCGATCAGGCGCCGCGTCTCGTCGATCGCGATGCCCTCGCCGTGGGGATCGAGCTCCATCGATCCGGGCTTCCTGAGGCCACGCTCGTTCGGCAGTTCGGTCGGCATGAAAGCTCCCGCGTCGCGACGCATCCCGGAAATGGGGCTCGCGCGGGAGAAAGCCGTCCGGCCGAGGCGGGTTCCGCTGCCGGAGCCCGCCTCGGCCGGCCGTGCCGGTCTCAGATCAGCCCGGCATCGCGTCCGAGCGCACCGCCGGGGCACTCGGCCGCGACGCCGATGCCGAGCCCGAGGAGGAGGGCGCCTGCCGAGCAGAGCGCGAGGGTCGCGACGGTGAGGAACATGCGCGCACGCTGGCAAGGCGCGCTTAACCATCCGTTTCCGCCGAAGAAAAATTCTTGGTCCCGGATGGGACGCGCGGCTCCGGGCCAGGCGGGCCGGGCCTCCGCCCGGGCGCCGCCTCGGCGAGGCCCCCGGCCCGCGGGCCATCCTCGCCGGACGGGCGGGCAGCGGCCGAGCGGCGGAATTAAGATCCTGTGAAACCATCGGTTTCTTGCCTCGCCCAGCGGGCGCCCGGCACGTGGGGCCGAACCAAGTACTGGCGCGGCGGCGGCAAGTCATCGGATGTTTTGGCCCGTATCTTCGCGCTTCGGGGGCGCGCGGAGACGGATCAGGGCGCGCGCGACCTGTGGATGAGAGCGGGGACAACGCCAGTTTCCCCTTGGAACGCTCGCAGCACCGCTTAGTTGTTGCAGCTATGCGCTCCGTCCTGCGGAGCTGCGACGCGTCCGCGTTTCGAGCGCGAGCACCGGAGGAAACCATGGCGACCAAGACGACGGAGACGAAGGCTGCGCCCAAGGCGAAGGCCGCCCCCAAGCCGAAGGCCGCGGCCGGCGGCGCCGCGAAGCCGAACGCCCTGCAGCAGCCCCTCAAGCCCTCGGCCGAGCTCGGCGCGATCGTCGGCACCAGCCCGCTGCCGCGCGGCGAGGTGGTCAGCAAGGTCTGGGACTACATCAAGAAGCACAATCTGCAGAACCCGCAGAACAAGCGCGAGATCCTCGCTGACGACAAGCTGAAGAAGGTCTTCGGCAAGGACAAGTGCACCATGTTCGAGATGAACAAGCATCTCGCGGCACACCTGAAGTCCTGAGATCCCGCGCGCGCCCGGCGGCCCATGCGGGCCGGCCCGGGCCGAGCGGGAGGGGCGGCGCGGACCGCCCCGCCCGCGCAGATCCCACTCCGCGGCGGCTCGGGCAAGCATGCCTGCGCCGATGCAAGGCTCTATGTCGACCCGTCCGGGCGCGGGTCGCCGCTCCGGCTCGGGGCAGGGGCGCGCTCCCGGGGCCGCTCCGCTGATCCCGATGTGAGCTGCTCCGCTCATCCCTATGTGAGCTGCTCCGCTCATCCCGATACGAACAGGATTGCCCGCGGCCCGGGGCGTCACCCGGCCGGCTTGCGCCGCAGCACGCTCGCGAGGGCCCCCATGGCGGCGAGCGCCACCGCGCACCACAGCGAGAGCGAGACCGGCTCGGCCGGTCCTGCGCCGTGGGACAGTCCGAACAGGACGGCCACGAGCGCGGCGCCGAGTGACTGGCCGGTGAGCCGCGCCGTCGACTGCATGCCGCTCGCGCCCCCGCTGCGCTCGCGCGGGGCGCTCGTGATGATCACCTTGTTGTTGGGCGACTGGAACAGCCCGAAGCCGAGGCCGCACAGGGTCAGCCGCCAGGCGATGTCGAGGGCCGAGGGCTCGGGTGGCAGCAGCGCCATGCCGGTCAGGCCCAGCGCCATCGTGCCGAGCCCGATGCCCCCGAGGATCCCCGGCGGGAAGCGGTCGGCGAGGCGCCCCGAGAGCGGGGCCATCGCCGCGATCGCGAGCGGCCAGGGGGTGAGCAGGAAGCCCGTCCGCGTCTCCGAGAGACGCAGCACGTCCTGGAAGTAGAAGGGCAGGGCGATATAGGCCATCATCTGGCTCGCGAAGGAGGCGATCGAGGTCGCCATCGACAGCGCGAAGGCCGGGATCCTGAGGAGATCGACGGGCAGGAGCGGCGCCGGCAGCCGGAGCTGGTACCAGACGAAGGCGGCGCCGACGACGAGCGCCCCCGCGATCTCGACGAGCGCGAGCCCGCGCTCCTCGGGCGCGCCGACCCCGTCGATGCCGATGATGAGGAGCCCGAAGGTGAGGGCGTTGAGGAGCGCGCTTGGGGCGTCGAAGCGGGCGCCGCTGCGGGGCGTCGCGGGCAGCGTGCGCGAGCCGACGAGGAGCGCGAGCAGGCCCACGGGGAGGTTGACGAGGAACAGCCATGGCCAGGCCGCCACGCTGAGGATCGCGGCCGCCACGGTCGGCCCCGCCGCGGAGGCGACCGCCACCACGAGCGCCACGTTCCCGACGCCCCGGCCGATCATCCGGTGGGGATAGATGAAGCGCACGAGCGCGATGTTCACGCTCATGATGCCGGCCGCCCCGAGCCCCTGCGCGATCCGCGCCGCGATCAGGAGGTTCAGCGACGGCGAGAGCGCGCAGGCGACGGAGGCCGCCGTGAACACCGCGAGCCCGCTGAGATAGACCCGGCGATACCCCAGGATGTCGCCGAGCGAGGCGAGCGGCAGCAGCGAGGCCGTCACGGCGATCTGGTAGCTGTTGACCACGAAGATCGCCGCGCCCGGGCTCACCGCGAGGTCCTTGGCCATCACCGGCAGGGCCACGTTGACGATCGCCCCGTCGAGGATCGCCATGCTGATGGCGAGCGCGATGGCGAGGAGCGCCAGCATCCGCTCCCGCGGCGGCAGCCCGTCCGGCGGGGTTTCGGCAGGGGCCGGTCCGCGGACGGCCGCATCCGGGCCGAGCGCCCGCCCGCGCTGTCCCGTGGCCGAGGTCGCGCCCATTGTTGCCTGCTCCTGACGAACTCTCGCCGATAGCGAGCGCGCCGGGCCGCCTCAAGTGCCCTATGTCACCCCGCGCGCTGGGTCCGTCCGCCGTCGATGCAGGTGATTGCATGAAATGTTCCGTTTGGCTCGTCGGTCTCGGGCTCGTCCTGATGCCTATGGCGGCATCGGCCGTGGAGCCCGGGCCCGAGCCCCTCGGCATCGGGCTCGAAGGATTCCCCTATCCGTACCCGGCGCGCTTCCTCCCGCTGAGCCGCGACAACGAGGCCCAGCGCCTCGCCTACATGGATGTCGCGCCGACCGGGCCTGCCAACGGGCGCGCCGCTATCCTGCTGCACGGACGGAACTTTCCGGCAAGCTACTGGCAGCCCGTGATCGTCGCGCTCGCGGGCGCCGGCTACCGGGTGGTGGTGCCCGACCAGCTCGGCTTCGGCAAATCCTCGAAGCCCGTTGGCCCCTTCACCTTCGACCTGATGGCCGCCGACACCCTCGCGCTCCTCGACCGTCTCGGCCTGGCCCGCGTCGACGTCGTCGCCCACTCGATGGGCGGCATGCTCGCCATCCGCCTCGCCCGCGCCGCCCCGGAGCGCGTCAACGCCATCGTCCTCGAGGCGCCGATCGGCCTCGAGGATTACCGCTTCACCGTGCCACCCGTCGCCAACGAGACGCTGCTGAAGCACGAGGGCGAACTGACGGCGGATGCCTACCGGCGCCAGCTCATGACAAGCTACGCGCTCTCGCTGCCGCCCTCCGCGATCGAGCCCTTCGTGGAGATCCGCGAGCGCGTGAAGGGATCGGCCGAGTATCCGCGCTGGCTCCAGTCCTTCGTGAATTCCTATCAGGCAATCTGGAGCCAGCCCGTCGTGCACGAGATCCCGCTCGTGAAGGCGCCGACCCTTTTCGTCATGGGCGCCAACGACCACAACGCGCCGGGCAAGCCCTACGCGCCGCCCGAGCTGCGGGCGGGCATGGGCGAGAACGCCGCCCATGCCCGCGCCCTCGCGGCGAGGATGCCGAACGGCCGCGCCGAGGTGATCGAGGGCGTCGGCCACCTGGTTCACATGGAGGCGACGGAGCGTTTCGACGATCTGACCCTCGATTTCCTGAACGGCCATTGAGACCAGAGCTTCACGAGGAGGGACACATGGACGTCGGATTCATCGGGCTCGGTCGCATGGGCCGCGGCATGGCCGCGAGCCTCGTCCGGGCGGGCCACCGCGTGCGGGTCTGGAATCGCTCGCCGGACGCCGTCAGGTCCATCGACGGGGCAATGCCCGTCGCCACAGCCGCCGAGGCTTTCCGGGGCGATGCCGCGATCACGATGCTGGCCGACGACCCGGCGCTGCGGGCCGTCATCGTGGAAGGCGGGCTGCTCGATTCCGGCGAGCCGCCTGGCATGCACCTCAGCATGAGCACGATCTCGGTCGCGCTGGCGCAGGAGCTCGCCGCGATCCATGCCCGGGCCGGCGTTCCCTACGTCGCGGCTCCCGTCTTCGGCCGCCCGGACGTCGCCGAGAAGGGAGCCCTCAACATCGTGGCGGCCGGCGATCCGGCGGTGACCGAACGGGCCGCGCCGCTTCTCGACGCGATGGGCGCCAAGACCTGGCGCTTCGGCACAGAACCCCATCGCGCGAATGCCGTGAAGCTCGCCGGCAACTTCATGCTGGTCTCGGCGATCGAGGCGATGGGCGAGGCGGCCGCCTTCGCCGAGGGACACGGCGTCCCGGGTGCTGACCTCCTCGACCTCCTCACCAGCACGCTCTTCGCCTCGCCGGTCTACAAGGGCTACGGCGCCTCGATCGCCGCCAGCCGCTACGAGCCGCCGGGCTTCAACCTCAAGCTCGGCGCCAAGGATATCCGCCTCGCGCTCGCGGCCGCCGACGCGGCGGGCGTGCCGATGCCCTTCGCGAGCGTGCTGCGCGACAACCTCATCGACGCGATGGCACACGGCGACGGCGAGAAGGATCTCGCCGCGCTCGCGACCGTGGCGGCCCGGCGCAGCGGACGCGGCTGATCTCTCCGGGAACGATCTCGCGGCGCCTCAGGCCGCTGCGGCCCAGGGCGCCGCGCCGAGCGTGCGCTCGAGATAGGCGATGAGCGCCGTCACCCGGGCTGGCCTCGGGCCGCCCTGCGGCATCACGAGGTTGAGGTCGATCGGCGGCGGTGACCAGTCCGGCATCAGCCGCTCCAGGCGGCCCGCCGCGAGATCGTCCCAGATCATGAAGTCCGGCTGCACGGCCAAGCCGAGCCCCGCCCTGAGCGCCGGCCCGAGAGCGTCGGCGTTGTTGGCGCGAAGCGGGCCGCGCGGCGTTACCGAGGCCGCCTCGCCGGCCGCGCCGACGAAGTGCCAGCGATCCGGCGTCGGCAGGTAGGCGTAGCCGAGGCAGGCATGGCGCGAGAGATCGTCCGGGTGCTGCGGGCTCCCGCGGCCGCGCAGGTAGTCGGGGCTCGCGACGAGCGAGCGTCGCACGGCGCAGAGCCGTCGCACCCGCAGGGAGGAATCCGGCAGGGCCGCGATCCGCAGGCCTATGTCGAAGCCGCCGGTCACGAGATCGACGAGCGCGTCGCTCAGGTGCAGGTCGATCGAGACTTCCCGGTGTTCGGCGAGGAAGGCCGGGAGAAGCGGTGCCAGGTGGGCCACACCGAACGACATCGGGGCGGCGAGGCGCACAAGCCCCTTGGGCACCGTGTTCGTGGCGAGCGCGAGCGCCTCCGCGGCTTCGCCCTCGGCCAGGATGCGGGCGGCCCCCTCCCGGGCGGCGCGGCCCGCTTCGGTCAACCCAAGCCGGCGTGAGGTGCGGTGGAACAGCCGGGCGCCGATCCGCAGCTCGAGCCGCCCGACCGCTTTCGACACCGTGGCCTTCGACAGCCCGAGGTCCGCGGCGGCGCGTGCGAAGGAGCCCGTCTCGGCGACCTTCCCGAAGATCGCCCAGGCCTCGAGATCGGGAAGCCGCACGAAAGCTCACTTTCAGAAACGATGAATTTCAATTGTTTCTATTTTGTCTGAGAAGTGCAAGAGCCAGATTGTCTCCATCGAGAACGAGCGTCCCTCCCCCGGAGCCGCTCGGAAGATCCGGGAGACATCACCATGTTCGAGAACGGCCTCCATCACGTCACGGCCTTTTCCGGCCCTGCCGCGCGCAACCTCGACTTCTACAGGGGCGTGCTCGGTCTGCGGCTCGTGAAAAAGACCGTCAATTTCGACGATCCGGGCACCTACCACCTCTATTACGGCGACGAGACCGGCCAGCCCGGCACCATCCTGACCTTCTTTCCCTGGGAGCACGCTGCACCGGGCCGCGTCGGCATCGGCGAGACGCAAGAGACGGCCTTCCGCGTGCCCCGCGCCTCGATCGGCTACTGGGCGCACCGCTTGCTCGCGCACGGCGTGACGCATGAGGCGCCCGCCCAGGTCTTCGGCGAGACGGTGCTTCCCTTCCGCGATCCGGACGGCTTGGCACTCGCGCTGGTCGGCACGGATGCCGATGGCGGCGAGGCGGGTTGGGCGGGTGGCGGCATCCCGGCCGAGCACGCGATCCGAGGATTGCACGGCGTCACCCTGCTCCTCCGAGACGCCGGGCCGACGGCCGCGATCCTGAGCGGCGTTCTGGGCTTTCGCGAGGTCGGCCGCGAGGGGGCATCGACCCGCTTCCGGAGCGACGCGCATCTGGGCGGTGCGATGACGCTTCGGGCGGTCGGCGACTTCCTGCCTGGGCGTCCGGGTGCGGGTTCCGTCCACCACATCGCCTTCCGGGCGGCGGACGACGCGGCGCAGGCCGAGGTGGTGCGCAAGCTCAACGAGGAGCACGGGCTGGTCGTGACCGAGCAGCGCGACCGCAACTACTTCCGCTCGGTCTACTTCCGCGAGCCGGGCGGGGTCCTGTTCGAGATCGCCACCGACCTGCCGGGTTTCGCCGTCGACGAGCCGGCCGCGGGCCTCGGGCAGGCGCTGAAGCTGCCGCCCTTCCTGGAGCCGCACAGGGCCGAGATCGAGGCCGCGCTCCCGAAGGTGGCCTGAGGAGAACGCCATGCACGACAACCACGTGTTCACCCACCGCTTCGAGCCGGGTTCCGGCCCGGAGCGGCCCCCGCTCCTGCTCCTGCACGGTACGGGCGGCGACGAGAACGACCTCGTCCCACTCGGCCGGGCGCTGGCTCCGGGCGCCGCGCTCCTGTCGCCGCGCGGGCCCGTCCTCGAGAATGGGATGCCGCGCTTCTTCCGGCGTCTGTCCGAGGGCGTGTTCGACGAGGCGGATCTGCGCCGGCGCGCCGGCGATCTCGCCGATTTCGTCGTGGAGGCGCGCGCGGCATACGGGATCGCCGCGCCCATCGCGCTCGGCTTCTCGAACGGCGCCAATATCGCCGCGGCGACACTGCTGCTGCGGCCCGAAGCTTTGGCCGGCGCCATCCTGATCCGCGCGATGGTGCCGCTGGCCGATCCGCCCTCGGCCGACCTGGCGGCCAAGCCGGTGCTGATC
This sequence comes from Methylobacterium nigriterrae, assembly GCF_037106235.1. NCBI lineage: Bacteria > Pseudomonadati > Pseudomonadota > Alphaproteobacteria > Hyphomicrobiales > Methylobacteriaceae > Methylobacterium > Methylobacterium nigriterrae. The sequence goes on from NZ_JBAWTG010000018.1 coordinate 74,498, forward strand.
CTGTCGGGCGCCGCCGACCCGATCGTGCCGGCCGAGAATGCCGGACGCCTCGGCGCGATGCTCGAGAGGGCGGGCGCCCGCGTCGAGCATCACCGGTTGCCCGCCGGCCACGGCATCGGGCAGGGGGATCTCGCGCTGGCCAGGGCCTGGATCGCCGCGAACGCGGCGTGAGGGCGGCCGGGTCGCCGCTACAGGGCCCCGTCCCGGATCGCTCCGGGATCGGCCAGCGCGTGCAGCAGGCTCGCGGCGCAATGGGCGAAGCGCAGCGTCACGGCCTTGCGGCGGGCGCCGCTGAGGGGATGATCGGCGGGCTCGCGCAGGATCGCCGCGCCGAAGGCGTCGGCCACGATCAGGCCGGCCTCATCGGGAATGATCCCGGCAGGCACGCTCTCGGGGATCGCGAAGTAGAAGCGGTCGCAATAGTCGCGGTAATCCGGCCACTTCTTGTCGGCGCGGAAGTCGGCGACGCTCGACTTGATCTCCACGATCGTGAGCCTGCCGCAAGCCGAGAGCGCGATCACGTCGGCGCGGCGCCCGTTCGCCAGGGAGAATTCCGGGATCGTGACGTGGCCGAGCTCGGCGAAGAGGCGGCGCACGCCGCGTTGGATGCCGGCGGCCGTCGCGGATTGGCGGCGGTCGGGCGGGAGAATCGCGATGGAGAGGGCAGCGGACACGAGCGGGATCTGATCAACGACGGCGCAGGGAGGTTCGTCCCGAATCGGGACGCCGGGCATCGAACCCGGTTTGCCCGGCCTTGTCACCTGTGGCACCCGCACCGCAGCCAGTTGGAACAAACCATGAAAGCCTTTCACATCCGCGCCAGCTCTACGAGAGGAACATGACCTTGACACATCGCCCTGTCTAATTGTCGACAGAGCGGCGTCCGCTTGGCCGTACGCTCGGACGGGGCGGGAGCGTCATGGAAGCGGTACACACCTTAGCGAATGTGCCCGCGCCCCTACGGGACCGGCTGCGTCTGTCCGGCCGCGTACTGGAGATCGGCCTGTCGTCATGGGCCGTGCTGTTCCGGCCGGCGCGCGGTCGCAAGCCCGGCTGGCTGACGCTCGCGCGGTCGGCGGGCGGAAAGGCGCCCTTCACGGCAGCCGAGATCGCGGCGCTCGGCCGGCTCGCGGCCGACCAGGACCGGATCGGCGGCGCGATCCTGGACGCCGTCGCGGCGGCGGTGCCTCGGATCGGCGACGTGCTCGGCCTCGTGGATGGCGACGAATCCGTCGCGCTGCCGGCGCGCGCGAGCATGGGCCCCGCGCTCGCGCCCGAGCGGGCGATCCTGCACGATCTCGGCGGGGCGGCGCTCGTCGGCATCGCCTTCGCGTGCGGCCTGGGACCCGGAGCTCGGGATCGGCGTGCTGATCCGCGGGGCCGAGGTGCTCGGCGTCGACACGGCGGAGACCGTCGCGGCTCGGGACGTCGCCGAGGCGGCGGCGCGGGGGCGATACGCCTTCTTCTTCTCGAGCCACCCCATCGACGAGCGCGGTTGGCAGGAGGACGAGGCTAGCCCTGGACGTAGCTGAGCAGGCCGGCGCCCGGCGCCAGCAGCACGAAGGCCCAGACGATCGCCGACAGGACGTTGGCGACCTGGAACGGCAGGCGGTCGACCCCGAAGATCCCGGCGATCAGCGGCACCACCGCCCGGGCCGGACCGAAGAAGCGGCCGAGCGCCACCGCGGCCGCTCCCCAGCGGTGCAGGAAGGCTTCGCCCCTGGCCACCATCTCGGGGTACCTCCGCATCGGCCACATCCGCCTGGCGCCCTCCTTGTAGAGGAAGCCGAACTCGTAGGAGAGCCAGTCGCCGAGCGCCGCGCCGACCGCGGCGGCCGCGACCACCGGCCAGAAGGCGATGTCGGCGGCTCCCACGAGAGCCCCGATCCCGAGCAGGATCACGGTGGCGGGCACGAGGAGCGAGAGGAAGGCGACCGATTCGCAGAAGGCGAGTGCCCCGGCGATCAGCGGCGTCCATTCCTTGTGGGTCTCCACGAAACCGAGGGTCGCGGTGCGCAGGGCTTCGAGATCCATGGAGGTCCTTGAGGGCGTGGAAGCCATACCGATGTGGCGGGCCGGGCGGGCCGGGGCAAGCGCCGCCCGGCCCTGATGCGCCCCGGCGCGAAAGGCGCTAACAGGCGGGCGGCGCGTGGTTGCGGCGGGGAGGCTCGGGTGAAGGTTCTGTCGATCCAGTCCCACGTCGCCTACGGGCATGTGGGCAACGCCTCGGCGGTCTTCCCGATGCAGCGCCTCGGCGTCGAGGTCTGGCCGATCCACACGGTCCAGTTCTCGAACCACACCGGCTACGGCGCGTGGCGCGGCCGCGTCTTCGACGGGCCCTCCATCGAGGAGCTGGTCGCGGGCATCGGCGAGCGCGGCGTCCTCGGCGAGTGCGACGGCGTCCTCTCGGGCTACATGGGCTCGGCCGAGATCGGCACGGCGATCCTGCGGGCGGTGGCGGCGGTCCGTGCCGCGAACCCGAAGGCCCTCTACTGCTGCGACCCCGTGATGGGCGATACCGACCGGGGCATCTACGTCCGCCCCGGCATCCCGGATCTCATGCGCGAACAGGCGGTGCCGGCCGCCGACATCGTCACGCCGAACCAGTTCGAGCTGAACCTCCTGACCGGCCTGCCGACCGGCACCCTCGACGAGGCGAAGCGCGCCTTGGCGGCCCTGCAGGCGCTGGGGCCGCGGGTGGTGCTCGTCACCTCGCTCGTCACCGACGCGACGCCCGCGGAATCGATCGATCTGCTGGCGGGGGAAGGCGGCCGGTTCTGGCGAGTGCGCACGCCCCGGCTCGTCCTCGACGTCAACGGGGCGGGCGACGCCGCCGCGGCCCTGTTCCTCGTGCACTACGCCCGCACCGGATCGGCGGCGCTCGCCCTCGGCATGGCCGGCGCCTCCGTCTACGGCCTCCTGCGCCGCACGGCCGAGGCCGGCTCGCGGGAGATCCTGACGGTCGCCGCGCAGGACGAGTTCGTGGCGCCGAGCGAGACCTTCCCGGTGGAGGCCGTGTAGGGAGCCGCCCGGCCGACGCGAGAGCCGCCGTTAACGGGGCGTTGACGCTGACGGCGGACACCGGGGTCGAGGCCGGCGAGCCTGCCCGAGCCCGCCGCTTTTTGGCCGATTGTCGTGATAGCCCGCCCCTTGCATGCGACCTCCGCATACGACCCTTCGCGTCCGACGAGCGGACCTGACAGACGGCTGAACCCGCGATGCTGAGACCCACCGCCCTCCTGCTGCTGCTCACCCTGCCTGCGATGTCGGCCGAATCGATCACCGGCCCCGCCACGGTGATCGACGGCGACACGATCGAGGTGCGCGGAACGCGCCTGCACCTCCTGGGCATCGATGCGCCCGAGGTCGGCCAGACCTGCGAGAACGCCGCCGGCCGGTCCTACCCCTGCGGCCGCATCGCCGCGCATGCCCTGGCCGAGCAGATCGGCGGCAATCCGGTGACCTGCGAGCCTCACAGGACGGCCGAAGGCGACAGGGCCGTGGCCGTCTGCCGGGTCGGGCGCGAGGATCTGAGCGCCTGGATGGCCGCGCACGGTCACGCGCTGGCCGACCGACGCCGGTCGCACGCCTATATCCGCCAGGAGGGCAAGGCCTGGGCGACGCGGCGCGGCCTCTGGGCCGGGACCTTCGAGCAGCCCGCGGATTGGCGGCACACGAGCCGCCATGCCGAGGCCGCGGCGGCTCCCGCGAAGGGCGACTGAGGCGGGCGGGGCCGTCGGAGAGGCGCCGCTCCTCCCCGGTGAGGGGAGGGCGAGCGCGTCGTGTCTCGAACGATGATCGCCCGCCATGATCTGAGAACTGCCACGCCCGAACGCGAGCGGCGGCGCGATGGGGCCGCTCGGTGCGCCGGGACAAGACCCGGCTAGGCCGGCAGGCGGACGGGGGGCTCCTCGACCCTGGAGGCCGACAGGCCGAGCAGCTGCGCGATCTCGGGGCCCTCGCTTCCGCTCAGCAGGTCCGCCAGCGTGTAGCGGTCGAGCACCGCCAGGAAGGCCGCCAGGGCCTCGCCGAGCGCGCGCCGGAGCCGGCAGGGGGCCGTGATTGCACAGGCACCGCCCGCGAAGCACTCGACCAGCGCGAGGTCGTCCTCGGTCAGGCGCACGACCGCCCCGACGACGATCTCCTCCGGCGGCCTGGCAAGCCGGAGCCCGCCGCCCCGGCCCCGGGTGGTGTGGATGAGCCCCAGACGGCCGAGCTGGTGCACGACCTTCGTGAGGTGGTTCTCCGAGATCCCGTAGGCGCGCGCGATCGCGGCGATCGAGCTCTGCTGCGGCTCGTGCAGGCCGACGAAGATCAGGGTCCTCAGGGCGTAGTCGGTGTAGCGGGTCAGGCGCATCGCAAATCCGGGCTCCGCCTGAAGGTACATTCTTGTTGCACCTTTTCAAAGGTCGACGTAAAAGATGCATGTCAAATACATCTTTGAGAGCTTTGCCGATGCCCACTCCGCTCGACCCGGCCACCATCGCCCTCGTCAAGGCCACCGTACCGGCCCTCGAGGCGCACGGTCTCGACATCACCCGCCGCATGTACGAGCGCCTGTTCCGCAACGCCGAGATGCGCGATCTCTTCAACCAGTCGCATCACGGCGAGACGGGCTCGCAGCCGAAGGCGCTGGCTCAGGCCGTGCTGGCCTACGCGCGCAACATCGACAACCTCGGGGTTCTGGCGAGCGCCGTCGAGCGCATCGCGCAGAAGCATGTCGCGCTCAACATCCTGCCCGAGCACTATCCCTTCGTGGCCGACGCGCTCATCGGGGCGATCGGCGACGTGCTCGGCGCGGCGGCGACGCCCGAGATCTGCGCGGCCTGGGGCGAGGCGTACTGGTTCCTGGCCGAGCTGCTGATCGGGCGCGAGGCGACGATCTACCGGGAGCTCGCCGCCAAGCCCGGCGGCTGGAACGGCTGGCGCGACTTCGTGGTCGAGAGCGTCGCGCCGGAGAGCGAGACGATCCGCTCCTTCGTCCTGGTTCCGGCCGATGGCGGCCCGGTGCTCCGGCACGAGCCGGGCCAGTATCTCGGCTTCCTCCTCGACCTGCCGGGACGGGGCGTGCTGAAGCGCAACTACTCGATCTCCTGCGCGCCGAACGACCGCGCCTACCGCATCACCGTCAAGCGGGAGGGCAGGGCTGATCAGCCCGCCGGCATCGTCTCGAACTGGCTGCACGCAGAAGCCCTGCCCGGCACCGTCCTGAAGGTGGCGCCCCCGGCCGGCGAGTTCGTCCTCGACCGCCGGACCGGCGCGCCGGTGGTCCTGGTCAGCGGCGGCGTCGGGCTGACGCCCATGATCAGCATGCTGGAGACGATCGCCGCGGCCACGCCCGCCCGGCCCACCTGGTACGTCCACGGCGCCCTGAACGGCCGCGTGCATGCCATGCGCGACCACGCCCGGGCGCTCGCGGCGAGCAACGAGAACCTGCGGCTGCAGACTTTCTACGCCGAGCCGGAGGCGCAGGACCGGCAGGGCGAGCATTACGACGCCGAGGGCCTGATCACGGCGGATTGGCTCGTGCAGCAGACCCCTCACGAGGCGGCGACCTACTATCTCTGCGGCCCCAAGCCCTTCCTGAGCACCCTCGTGAACGGGCTCCTGCGCAACGGCGTGCCGGCCGAGCGCGTGCGCTTCGAGTTCTTCGGTCCCGCCGAGGACCTCGTCGAGGCGCCGAAGCAGGCGGCCTGAATCGGGCCGCCCGGTTCGTCCGGGGGGCGCAGATCCGCGGGCCCGGCGGTGCGGGCTCGCGATCGCCGGCCGGCGGCGGCATTGCGAATCGGCCGCCGAACCGACACAGGCTGGGCCCTCCGATGCCGCTCCGCCGAGCCCGCGGCGCATCCTTTTCCAGCCGAGGGTGTTGCGCTCCCATGACCCGACGCCGCTTCGTCACCCTCGACGTGTTCACGGACGAGCCCTTCGCCGGCAACCCGCTGGCGGTGGTGCTGGACGCCGGAGGCCTCGACGGGGCGGCGATGCAGCGGATCGCGCGCGAGTTCAACCTCTCCGAGACGGTGTTCGTCGAAGCCCCGGCCGAGGCGCGCCACCGGGCGGCTCTGCGCATCTTCACCCCGACCCGCGAACTGCCCTTCGCGGGCCACCCCACCCTCGGCACGGCCGTGCTGCTGGCCCTGCAGGACCGGGCGGCGACCGACGTCGCCGCCCAGGCCGACGCCGTCGCGTTCGGGCTCGAGGAGGGGATCGGCACCGTGCCCTGCCTGGTCGAGGCCGGGGCGGGACGGGGGCGGGCCCGCTTCAAGATCCCGGTCCTTCCGGCCTATCTCGGCGACGGGCCGGACCCGGCGGCGCTGGCCGCCGCTCTCGGCCTGGCGCCGGGGGATATCGGCTTCGGCGCCCACGCCCCCAGCCGGCACGCGGCCGGGCCGACCTTCACCTTCGTGCCCGTCGCCTCGCGGGCGCGGCTCGACGCGGCGACGGTCGATCCGTCCGCGCTCGCCCGGCTCGGCGAGCCGACGGCGCTCTACCTCTACACGCCGGACCCCGAAGCGCTCGGCCAGAGCTATCAGGCCCGGATGTTCGCGCCCCATCTCGGCGTCCCCGAGGATCCGGCCACGGGCTCGGCGGCCGCCGCCTTCGCGGGCGTCCTGACGCAGTTCGCGGCGCTCGGCTCGGGCGTGCACGACGTCGCGATCCGGCAGGGCGTCGCCATGGGGCGCCCGAGCACGATCGCCCTGCAGCTCGACATCGCCGAGGGGGCGCTGCGCTCGGTCGAGATCGGGGGCTCGGCGGTCATCGTCAGCGAGGGCGCGCTCCTTGCTTGAGGGGCGGCCCGACGGCTTCACCCTCCACCGCCTGCGCCGCCTCGAAGCCCGGCTCGTGCCCTACGAATGGGATTGGGCGCGCGACAACGCGGACACGATCGCCGAGAACTGGGGGCGGCGCCTCGCGGCGCGGCCGGGGCTGTTCGACGGGCCGGTGCTCCTCGCCTGCGGCTGCGCGATCGAGGGCGAGGCTTGCGAGGCCCGCTTCTTCGAGACGCGCTATGCGCGCTTCATCGCCTTCCGGGATGCCGGCTCGCCGGACCCGCGGGTCGAGAATGCCTTCGCGGCGATCGTGCCCTGGGCGCGGGACGGGGCGGTGCTCCTCGGCGAGATGGGCGGGCACACCGCCAATGCCGGCCAGATCTACTTCCCCTGCGGCACCCCGGACCGCGGCGACACGCGCGGCGACGTCGTCGATCTCGCGGGCAGCGCGGCCCGCGAGTTCCGGGAGGAGACCGGCCTCGCCCTGCCGGCCGACGCGCCGGGGGACTGGGTGCTGCTGCGCGGCGAGGGGCAGCTCGCCTTCCTGCGCCCGGTCCGGTTCCCGTGCGACGCGGCGGCGCTGCAGGCCCGGATCGAGCGCCTGCGCCGCCGCGAGGCCGAGCCGGAGCTTGCCCGGATCGTGGTCGCGCGGGGGCGGGAGTGCATCGACCCGGCCCGGATGCCGGGCTTCGTGCGGGCCTATCTCGCGGATGCCTTCGAGGCTCAGCGGTAGCCGTAACGGGCCTTGGCGGCGGCGAGCAGGTGCAGCGCCTCGCCCTCGCGCCCGGCCGCGCAGGCGGCCGAGGCCTGGGAGAGATCGGCGCTGAAGCGGGCGCCGACGGGCTGGTTCAGGTTGCCGGTGGCCACGTCGCTGTCGACGATGGCTTGCGTCCGGGCGACCGCGGGGCCGCAGCCCGCCCCCTGGGGCAGGGGAGCGGCGGGCGGCGGGACGGCCGCGACCGCGACGGGCGGGGCGCCCGCCTTCGGCTGGCAGGCGCCCAGGAGGGGGACGGACAGGAGAGCGGCGAGGGCGAGGCTCAGGTGCGATGTCACGGCGGCATCCCGGTGCTGACGGCGCAGCTTGGCGCCGGCCGGTTCTTGCGCCGGCAGGCCGCGCCCGGTCAATCGCCGGCGCTCGCCGTCCGGGCCGGCGCGAGGAGCCGCGCCGTCGCGCCCGCCTACTTCGCCTTCTCGGCGATGGCCTTGAGCCCCGAATCGTAGATGCCCTCGATCACGTCCTTGGCCACGGCGTCGGGCGCGCCCCTGGCGCTGAAGGTGCCGGACCACGACACTTTCGAGCCCGGGCCCTCCGGCGCGACCGCGAGCGTCGACTTGTAATCGGAGACGGGCAGCGGGCTCTCCAGGATCGTGTAGGTGTAGGACATCACCTTGTCGTCGCGGGAGACCTGCTCCTCGACGATGCTGCCGCCGCCCTTGAGGCTGAGCGTCCTCACCTTCATGCCGTCCTTCTCCGAGGGCGTGCACTTCTCGACGGCCGGGTGCCAGGTCCCGATGCCGCAGAAGTCGCCGATCGTCTGCCAGACCTTGGCCGGGGGCGCGGCGACGTCCACCGACTTCTGGACGTCGAGGGCGAGGCTGGAGCCGGCGCCGGCGAGGAGCAGGAGGCTCGGCAGGGCGAGAAGCCGGAGCGGGGTGCGCACCATGGTCGGGGTCTCCATCCGATGTGTTGGCGAGTGCATTCTTCGCGTTTCGCCGGGATGATCCCGGCGTCGGCCCGTTGAAGGACGCCCGAAAGCTAGGCCGGATCTTGGCGAGGGCAATGGAGCCGGCCCCGGATCGGCCGACGATGGCCGCGACGGGCAAGCTTGTATTTCCGGGCCGCCGGGGATAGGTACGGTCGCCTGCAGGGGACCCGCCGCGACCGGCGCGCCGTTTCAGCCCCTTCGTGCCCGCGAGGAGAGACGAGCCTTGGCCAGAGCCGGCTCCGCGCCCATCACCGTCCGCGCTGCCGCCGCAGCGCCGCGGTCGCGCGCGCCCCTCGCCAGCCTCCTCCTTACCCGCCCCTGAGGGCCGGCCGGGCGCCTGCGCCTGGGCTCTCAGGGGACGCTAGAGCCACGAAGACAGGCTTCAGGCGCCGCCGGGCCGCGACAGCGGGGCGCGCCGCGACGGGACCAGCACCACCATGACCAGCCAGACCACGACCCCATCGAGCGGCCAAGCCGGCGCCCAGCCCGGCACCCAGGCCGGTGCCAAGGCCGGTGCCAAGGACCGCGTCCTCATCTTCGACACGACCCTGCGCGACGGCGAGCAGTGCCCCGGCGCCACCATGACGCTCGACGAGAAGCTCGCGGTGGCCGAGCTCCTCGACGCGATGGGCGTCGACATCATCGAGGCAGGCTTCCCGATCGCCTCGAACGGCGATTTCGAGGCGGTGGCCGAGATCGCGCGCCGCTCCAAGCGCGCCGTGATCGCGGGGCTCGCCCGCGCGATCCCCGCCGACATCGCCAGGGCCGGCGAGGCGGTGCGGCAGGCCCCGCGCGGGCGCATCCACACCTTCGTCTCGACCTCGCCGATCCACCTCGCGCACCAGATGCGCAAGACCGAGGACGAGGTCGTCGAGATCATCCTGAGGACGGTGGCCCAGGCCCGCGACCTCGTGGACGACGTCGAGTGGTCGGCCATGGACGCGACGCGCACGCCGATCGACTATCTCTGCCGCTGCGTCGAGGCCGCCATCCGCTCGGGCGCCACCACGATCAACCTGCCCGACACGGTGGGCTACGCCACGCCGAACGAGTACCGCGCCATGTTCGAGGCAGTGCGGGGGCGCGTGCCGAACGCCGACCGGGCGGTGTTCTCGGTGCATTGCCACAACGACCTCGGGCTCGCGATCGCGAACTCGCTGGCCGGCGTCGATGGCGGCGCGCGCCAGGTCGAGTGCACGGTCAACGGCATCGGCGAGCGCGCCGGCAATGCGGCGCTCGAGGAGATCGTCATGGCGATCCGGACGCGGGGCGACGTGATGCCCTACGAGACCGGCATCGAGACGACGATGCTGACGCGCGCCTCGAAGCTCGTCTCCCACGCGACGAACTTCCCCGTGCAGTACAACAAGGCGATCGTCGGCCGGAACGCCTTCGCGCACGAGAGCGGCATCCACCAGGACGGGATGCTGAAGCACACCGAGACCTACGAGATCATGACCCCGGCCTCGGTGGGCGTCAGCAAGACCTCGCTCGTCATGGGCAAGCATTCGGGCCGGGCCGCCTTCCGGTCGAAGCTCGACGAGCTGGGCCTGCACCTGACCGACAACCAGTTCCAGGACGTGTTCGAGCGCTTCAAGGCGCTCGCCGACCGCAAGAAGCACGTCTACGACGAGGACATCGAGGCGCTCGTCGACGAGAACCTCGCCACCGCGCACGACCGCATCCGCCTCGTCTCGCTCTCGGTGATCGCGGGCACCCGCGGACCGCAGCGCGCCACCATGAAGATCGACATGGACGGGCGCACCTTCACCGAGGAGGCGGACGGCAACGGGCCGGTCGACGCGGTGTTCAACTGCATCAAGGCGCTGGTGCCGCACGAGGCGCAGCTCGAGCTCTACCAGGTCCATGCGGTCACCGAGGGCACGGACGCGCAGGCCGAGGTCTCGGTGCGCCTCAAGGCGGGCGAGCGCTCGATGACGGCCCGCGGCGCCGACCCGGACACGCTGGTCGCCTCGGCCAAGGCCTACCTCTCGGCGCTCAACAAGCTCTCGGCGGCGGCGGTGCGCCTGCACGCCCAGCACGCGGCGGCGGAGTAGCGGAAAAAACTGAGGTTCCGGGGGTGGACAGCCCCCGGGTCCCTTGGTATCAGCCCCCACCTCGCCGGCGGATGGTGGCCCCGGCGGTCGCCGACAGGCGATGAGGGCGCATAGCTCAGTTGGTAGAGCAGCTGACTCTTAATCAGCGGGTCCTAGGTTCGAACCCTAGTGCGCCCACCATTTATTTCAAAGGCTTACAGCCAATCTCATCCCCGGCCACATGGTTCGGGGTAACGCTGCGGGTAACAGCCCACAGCCTTCGCTGCTGCGACCCTTTCTCCCACTCTTCTAGCAACGTCTGCGGTCGGCGGTTGAACCTTCCCCGCGGGACGGCAGCTGCATCGCTCGGTTGGCAGAGCACGAACCCATTTACGCGACTCGCTCGCCGGTGGGGACAATGACGTGAGTGCAAAGCGCCTCTGACCCTCGCTGATCTGTCTCGGCTTGCTTCTCGAGCTGGCGCGCTTTGTAGCCGCACAGGGCGTTGGCAGCGACGCTGCGCCTGCCAGCGGGAGTGGCAGTGCTGCAGCCCCCATTGCAGGAAGCTCATCGCCTAGTGGCAGCAGCGGAAACGCTGGTTCCGGCGGCGCGGTCGGTACCAGCGCCGTAGGCGGCCTCGGTGGTGGTGCAGCCCCGAGCGGCGGCACTGGTGCGCTGTACGGCGGCAGCGGTCCCGCGAAGCACGGCGACTCAGGCGCCCCGCCCGGGGCCGGCGTGGCCTCCGGTACGAGTGCAGGTCCCAATGACATGAGCACTGGGCGGATTGGATCAACGCCAAGCCCTTCGCCCGACTCTGCAAAGTAGCGCCTCGCAGTGCGGGTGTGTGGCCGCCGACTGGGGCCCGTGAGTGGCCTGTATGGCCATGTTCGTTCTGTGCTGGCTGGGCTACAGGTGAACGGGTACGGGCCACAAAGGAGTTGCAGGGGGCGAGCGAATGTCTTTCACCGATACGAATGCGGACGGCGCGGCGTTGGCCTCGCTTGAACTGCACCGCGGGCTAATTACGCTGCTCGTCCGCTACGGCCTTGTCCCGAAGCGGGCTGCCCTTGAGGTCGTCGATGAGGCGCAGCAGCGGCTGGCGAAAATGCAGATGGGCGCGGAGCAGCTCAACTGGTTGCAGAGGGGCACGCATCCGCCGCTACAGGAGCAGGCCGAGGCAGCCCGACGGCATCTGGAGGTGGTGTTCCGGATGCTCTCTGACCTGCCGGAGCCTCACGTCACTGATTAGGCCCGCAGCCCGCCGGAGTCTCGTCAACGGGGTAAGGGTAGCCAACCTCGCAGGACAGTGGGATGGCAAGGCTTCTCACTGTGCGTCTCATGACGCTGGGGGTGATGAGCGTCGTCCTTGAATCGTGCCGTGCTCGTAGCGACGGCCCCGCTATGACCTTCAGCCCGATCTTTGCCTTTGACGCGTCGGCTGCCGCTCCGGCCGAGGCACCTTCTCAAGCCCGAGTCCCCGGATCATGCGCTCGACCAACTCGTCCGAGGTGATGCGCGGCTCAGCGGTTTGGCTCGCCGGCGCGCGCCGAGCTTCCGAAGGCTCGGATGAGTGGGTTGTGCTGATCTCTACATCTTTGCTCTCGGCCATCGAGCCTCCATGTACGGGCGGCCTCTTTTAGCGCTTCAGGTGGCGTCGTGACCCTGGCGGCGGGGCCGCTCCACGGATTTGATCGTGCGATGGCCCGCGAGAGGCGGGACATCCAGCGGCGGGCAGGCCCAATGGGCGTGGCTACCAGAAGTCCGGCCCGTAGCCGAAACGCGGGCCGAACCCGAAGCCGGCCGGACGAATCGGTCCATAGAAGCCTGCGCCGTAGGCGAAGCGCCGGCGGAAGGGCGGGCCATAAACGTAGGGCGGCGGGCCGTCGTCGAACGGCTCAACGACCACCTCGCGCACTACGGGCGGCGGACGGTAGATCACGGGCCGCTCGACCACGACCTCGCGCACGACCCGACGCGTCCGATAGACCGGCCGCTCGACGATGACCGTGCGCACGATACGGCGGGGCTGGTGTGCCGCGCGATAACGGAGCACTGGCCGCCCCTGGTAGGTCCGGTGGCTGTAGACGGCCGGTTCATCGGCGCTGGCCGGTGCGGTGCCGATGGCCAGTCCTGCGCTGAGGGTCAGCGCGCCTGCGAACATGTAGGCGATGGGCTTCATCTTGGTCCCCGGTGACGCGCAGGCTCACGCCGTTCGACACCTGCACAGTTCTACGCTCAAGCTTACGCTGAGAGACGGCAGAGCGTTCCCTCTCACCACGAACTGCACGCGATTCATTGCGAGCTGGGTTGCTGACCCGCTACCGCAGCCTAGTCGGCGAGCCAGATCAGCCGCACGGGGCGGGTAGCCTCCGAACTCTGCCGCTTGGGTTAACGAACCGTTAGGTATTCCCATAGACGTTCATAGCCGCCGGTGACGTCCGAGGTTGCCATGAGGCCAGCCATCGCAAACCGCATCGCCGCCGCTCGTCTCGCGGAGGCCATTGCGTCCGAACTCGCCGCAGCAGCACATGCACAACTTCAGCAGGGCCGTAGTGCCGAAGCCGAGGCCCTGCATGCACATTCCAGACACCAGCGCGTTCAGGCGATCCGGCTAAGGGCTCTGGCAGGTGCTGCGCATTACCTGACCATCGCAAGGCTTGGGTGAGCCATATCGACCCATCAGAGGTCTGTGGGCAGCCCGCCGGGAGAGCGTTGCGGCCTGGCACTTCCGGAGTGCCCTGCAGTACGACAACAGGCGCTAGGGTTGGATCGGCCTCGCGTGCAGCTTCCTTGCGCTCGAACACCGTAAGCCTAGCAAGCTCAGCAGGATGGGCAAGATCGCGGCGGCTGGGATGGCAAGCTGGGCTGTGCGTTGATCCTTGGGCGCCGAGGGCCGACTGCCGCGACGCACCCGTTGGCAGGGCAGCGTATCCTTCCGGCCGACGCGGGCCTCGTCTGACCACCACAGCTCGATGGCTGTGCCGGCCGGCAGCCGGGCTCGGATCGCCCTCACCTCGGCTGGCAAGTTTTTTTGAACGCCGCCAGCGCGGCCGGGTCCTGCTCATGATGGCGCGGGCGCGCCGACAGCTTGCGGAAGCCGAGCTGTTTCACCGTGCGGCCCACCGTGCTCTCGTCCAGGCTCACGCCGAAGCGGGCGTAGATCCAGGCGGCGAGATCCTTCAGCCGCCAGCGCACCACGCCGTGCCGATCGGGATCCGGCCCGCTCTCGACGATCTGCGCCAGCGCTTGGCGCTGCACATCGCTCAACTTGGCTGGGTTGCCCGGGGCCTTGCGGTCAATCAGCCCGGCCGGGCCAGCTACGTTGAAAGCCAGCACCCAATCGCGCACCGTCTGCAACCCCACCACCCCGATCCGAGCCGCATCCGTGCGGCTGCCGCCTTCGTAGATCTCAGCCAGCGCCAGAAGCCGGCGGCTCTGGCCCGCGTCTCAACTCGCCTTGGCCAGACGTCGAAGATCGTCGGCGTTGAAATCCTCACGCAGCGCAACCGCAGCGGCCATGGCAAACTCTCCCGGTTCGCCTCATCGAACAAAATCCGCCGCCGCTACGAAACCCCGTGAGTCACCATCACCGCCGACTGGTATAACTCCGCCGCTGCTGTCTTCGACGCTCTGAACCGAGTCCCTAGACCCGCCATCTGCGTCGGTGCGCTAGTGCTGCCCGTCCTGTCTTAAAGGCCGGATCCTTAAGTATGTGCGCCCTATTTCCGGCTGGCGAGGCCACGGCTGATCCAATTCTCCTGGGAGAATTCTGTCAGCAGCCCTGCTTCGAATCGTTAATTGAAGCTAAAAATTTCCTTATCTCCGCTCGTAACGAGCTATCGGCAGGTTCAGCACCGTTTTTATCGAAAAACCAGTTTTGAATGTGTCTCGTTAAGTTTCTGCGCGCCAATTTTCCAGCTTTGGGATCGTAACAACGTTGCATCTCGTGTCTAGCGCCGTCCCAATCCCACTTCGTCGGCCGGCCGCCCTTATCTTTAACCAGTTCGCGCCCGAGGTGCGCTGATGTCGAACATACTTGAAAAGGCTTCTTGGCCTCAATCAGATGCGAAGGATCTTTAACCATAAGTTCCTCGCCATGGATGCGAGGTTCTCTGGAATAGAATTCCCAAGGTTCAATCGGGCAACCCCCTCCTGTGTTCAAGAGAGAGACCCCAGCGGGGGTTGGCCAGAAACTGCTCGGTATCGTAATATAATCATCTCCTAATCTCCAATACACGGTGAGCTCACCAAACGATAGCCGTGCGAGCAGTCCTTCTTGAGGGAGGTGGTAGGGAGGCGACAGCTCTGCTCGTGAGGATGTTTTTGAGCGTGACGTTTCTCGGTTGATTCTTTGCCACCCGCTGACGCTTTGAAGGACAGCAGGAGTGCGAAGGGTAAACCGAATTAGCTCTTCGAATGTGAGTTGATCTGTAGCGCTCGGCTGCATCGGTTTTCCATGAGCTATGTCGTGGTTGATCTCGGCATAATAGCGCAATTCAGTCTCGATGGGAGTCGCCTTGACTATGGTTCGAGCACATAACGGAAGTTGAACCACGATCTGTTCGGTCTTGCACGTATTCCGTGTGCGGACGTTTTGCTCCTCCCGACTGGGTTGCAGCCTTGAGCAGACTTCGCCACATGTTCTCTCGGATCCAGCGGCCTTGCCCAGGTAGTGATACGATCCAGCCGAAAAGTGGTGGGGCGAAGCGGACCTCTGTCTGGGACCTCTGTCCGGCCACACCGGCCGGGTCCGCCGCGCGTCATCTCGCCATGTTGTCCTCCGGCGAGGAGACAGACCCATGAAAACTCTGCTGATTGCATCTGCGGCCTTCGCCGCCCTGATCCTGACCAGTGTGACGGCCGATGCGCGCGGCTCTCGCGGGGGCGCTAGCCTCCGAGGCGGCGGCTTCCACGGGGCCGGCTTCCGCGGTGGCGGGTTCCGGGGCGGCTTCCATGGCGTCCGGGCCGGCGGGTTCCGCGGATATGGCGGTCGGGTGGCCAGCGGCTATCACGGTGGATACGGACGCGTCGGGCGCTACGGATACGGTTACGGACGCTATGGCCGCTACGTCTACGGCCGTTACGGATATGGCCTAGGTGCGGCGGCCGTCGGCGCCTACGGCGCGACTTACGGGCGCTGCGATCCCTACCGCTACTACGCCTCGTATGCGGGAATCTGCCGTCCCTACTGACGGGCATCCCGTTGCGCCCCGGGACGAGGCGCCCGGATCGCGAGCCGCTTCGGCAAGACCCTGCACCCGGCCAGCCTGTCACGGATCATGCGCACGCTCGACCTGTCGCGCCAGAAGACCCGGCCGAGGCACCCGCGCACCGATTCCGCACGCCCAAGCCGCCTTCGCAAAGGGGGCTCGCTTGCGCGGTAGCAGAGGCGGCCCAGGCCCACCCGGATCAGCAGGTCACCGTGTGGTTCATGGACGAGGCGCGCGTGGGCCAGAAGGACCGAACGGGTCACCGCTGGTGGCTCACGGGCGAGCGCCCGCGCGGGCTGTGCGACCGGCGCTTCGAATGGACCTACATCGACGCCGCTGTCCAGCCCGCCACGGGAGAGGACGTGTGCCTCGTCCTGCCGAGGTCTCGACAGCAGCGATGAGCATCTTCCAGGCCGAGTTTGCCCAAGCCCTGCCGGCCAGCAGGCCGTCATGGTACTCGACTAGGCCGGCTGGCACGGGGCCAAGGCACTGCCTGTGACCGACACCGTCACGCTCGTGCCGCTGCCGCCCGACTCACCTGAACTGAACCCGGTGGAGCGCGTGTGGCTGTATCTCCGCGAGCGCTTTCTCTCGCATCGCGTGCTCGACGGCTATGACGCCATCGCCACCGCGTGCTGCCAAGCCTGGAGTGCACTCACCCCAGAGCGCTTGCGATCCCTCACCCATCAGCCCTGGGTGCAGAGGGTCACTACATAAGCGCGGCGGTATGACATGGCACGAACGAGTGCGGGCGCCATCAGCGCCCGCACGCTTTCAGAGGCCGCTCCAGCCCAAGTCAGCCGGTTAATGGAGGGCCTGCGGGGGACAGGAGGCGGCTTCACTCTCAGACAGGCAAGGCGCTGTCCGGCTCTGGATGAGCGCGTCCAGGACACGCCAGGACAGCAGCGGGAATTGCTTCCGATCGAGCACGGCATAGTAGTTCATCAGGCTCTGCGTGACTGTATCTGCCGATTCCGGCACGAGGAACGCCTCGCCGCGCGCATCAATCAGCAGGTCCAGCATATCTCGTCCGGTGGCAAACTCCTTGACCGCCATGATGGCCTGTCGTTTGTCACGGCCGCTGGTGGCGTCATCTGCGCGGAGCTTGAAGAAGGCTATCGCGTCATTG
>NZ_JBAWTG010000019.1:0-89480 GCF_037106235.1 Methylobacterium nigriterrae
CGCTCACGCCCGCCTTCGCACGCGGCAGCGCGCTGAGCGAGCTCGCCTCGCGTCTCTCGGCGGCGAACCTCGATCTCGCCCGCAAGGGCCTCGCCGATCCCGATCCGATGATGCGGATCGGTGCCCTCGACATGCTCGAAGGCGCGCCGGCGGCGCGAATCTGGCAGCGGGTGTCGCCGCTTCTGTCCGACGAGAACCGGGGTGTCCGCCTGAGGGCCGTCGCGCTGCTGGCCGCGGTGCCGAGCACGAGCCAACCTCCGGCCGAGCGTGAACGGTTCGATCGTGCCGAGGCCGAGTTCATCGCCGCCCAGACGCTCAATGCCGATCGTCCCGAGGCGCTCTCCGGGCTCGGCACCTTCCAGGCCCGACGGGGACGCACCGCCGAGGCCGAGGCCGCGTACAGGGCGGCGCTCCGGCTGAGCCCGCAACACGCGCCGGCGGCGATCAACCTCGCGGATCTCTACCGGAGCCTGGGCCGGGACGAGGAGGGGGAGGGCGTGCTGCGCCGGGCGCTCGCCGTGTCGTCGCGCGAGGCGGGGCTGCACCATGCGCTCGGCCTGACGCTGATCCGCCGGGCGCGGCGGGACGAGGCCCTGGGAGAATTGCGGGTTGCGGCCGAACTCTCGCCCGACCAGGCCCGCTACGCCTATGTCTATGCCGTCGGGCTGCATTCCTCCGGGCAGGCCGGCGAGGCGCTGGCGGTCCTGAAGGACAGCCTGACCCGGCATCCGGCCGATGGCGCCACCCTGTCGGCGCTGATCGGCTTCAGCCGCGATGCCGGGGATCTTGCGGGCGCCCTCGCATATGCCGAGCGGCTGGCCGAGCTCGCGCCGGGCGATCCCAGGCCGAGCCTCCTCGTCGAGAGCCTGCGGCGCCAGATCAACGGATCGGATGTACGGTAAAATGCCAGGATCCGGGATCTCGGCGGGCGGTAGTGATGTGTGCCCCTACTATTCTTCGCTGTTACGATGACGCCTCGTGCCGTTCGACTTGGGGACCCCCGATGGATTGAAAAGTCCCTAGCATCGACAAACGAGGCTCGAGGAGACTACACTTAGACGTGCTGGTCCAGAGGCGGACCGCCCGCTGATGATCATGCGCATCCAACAACCGCTTGCCGAGCGGAGGGCCCGATGCATACGCGCCTTGCCCCCATCCTCCTCGTCGCAATCATAGCTTCGGTCGGCACTGCCGGACCGGCTACGGCCCAGAGCCCCGCCCAATCCTTCGAGTACCGGCAGCCCCTGTTCAAGAACGCGTGTCGTCCGCCCCTCAAATTCGCGGCCGGCGCCTGCGTGCGCCGTTGTCCGGCCGGCTACCGGAACAACGGCGGCTACTGCCGTCTGCAAGGCGGCGGATGGTAGCGGCTGCTTGGAGACCAGCGCGACCTTCGTCTGCGGTCGGCCCCTTGCTGACCGAGGAGCAGCGTTGGGCCCTCGTCGAGTACCTGAAATCCATTCCCGAGGTGCCCGCGCGGGTCACGCCGTTCGGGCGTCCGCCGGAGAAACGCGCCGCCCAGGATTAGCCGAAACCGCCTTCCAGGCGTGACCCGCTCGACGGTTCACGCTCCCACCGAGCCGACCAGCGACGGAGCCTAGAGACGTCCGACCATATCGACGGGCCGAGGCAGAGCAGATCGGCGATCCCTCTGCCGACCTGACCGACCTGTTCGCCTTCACGAGCCCCGAGAACCCGGCGCGGATGGTGCTGGCCGCGAACGACTTTCCCACGTGCCGTGTCGACGCGATCTTCTCGAACGCAATCAACCACGCGACTCGTCGTTCGCCGCGTAGGCGGTCGGCGTCGGCGAGGCCACCAAGTTCGAGACGACCGACCTGGAGATCCGCTTCAACTGTCGGGTCGACGCCTGGAGCGTGGCGCGGCGGATGGTCAGCCAATCCAGTGCGGGACGTGGACCCTGCCTAACGGGACTTGTGCGCGGTCGCGGTCCTAGAGCCGCTTCCATCAGGACCTGCAACGCCCCGGCATCGCCGAGAGCGTCCTGGGAAGGGGTCACTTTGAGGTATTCACCTGAGCCGCGCAGAACTTCCGCTTACCCGCCGCTCAAGCCCCGAAGCGGACAGGCCGTTATCGGCCAGCTTACGTCACGACGGATCGCAATCGCGCGCAGGACCGGACGTTCGGCTTTGCGCCCATCTTGGCCACTCAGCCGATCCTCGCATTTTCTCCGAAGCGGACGCTTAAGCAGCTCAGCTTGTGGGTCTCAGTTGCGCCACTTGCAGACCTTCATGGTCGTGCGGCGGCAGGCCCGCTGTCGATGCTTGAGGGGACCCGCATCTGGAAGCGTGGCTCGGAAGCGCCTGGGCCGGCGGAGGATGCCGAGCTGGTTCGCCCAAACCAAATTTCACATCGAGACCGGGGCCCAGCAGGACGGCTCGCTGAAAATACATTAGAAGCACCTAAATAAGCTACTCCTAACGTTCCGGGATGTGGACCCATGGATGCCGTAACGCCAACCGACCTGCTGCGCCTCCAGGACAAGGCGGCTGACGCCGCGCGCCTGTTGAGGCTCCTCGCCAACGAGAAGCGCCTGCTCATTCTGTGCCTGCTGGTCGCCCGCGGAGAGATGGACGTGACGAGCCTCGCCGAGGCGGTCGAGCTCAGCCAGTCGGCCCTGTCGCAGCACCTCGCCAAGCTCCGTGAGGATGGGCTCGTCGCGTTCCGACGCGAGAGCCAGACCCTGTATTACCGGCTGGAGGACCCCAGGGCCGCACGGCTGCTGGCGACCTTGAAGGACATTTTCTGCCCGGACATGGGCTGAGCGCACGGAGCCCTTGCGCCCACAGTTCTTAGCTCCCTTGGGTGTATGAATGGGCCGGTCGCTGCCCCGGGGGTTGAGTGCTACCCACCTCGGCTTTTAATTATTCCAAACCTAATATGGATTCCGGCTCCTCGGCCGGCCTCCCATCATCCGTCGTGACGATGTCCGGCAAGAAGTCCTCACCGATCCGCCACCTGAAGCGCTATGCCGGCTGCCGGCTATTCGACCCGAGAGCCGGGTCTACCTGTCCGCGGACGACCTGGAGCGCCTCATTCGGCAGGGCATACGGGTCAGCATCCGTGAGGTGGAAACGGGGCAGGACGTGACCGACGCGGTGGTCCGCCCGAACCTGCAATAGCCTTGTGTCGGCCGGATACCTGGGTGAGCGTCAGCCTCGCAGGATCTCCGCCTCCAGCCCCCGCCGGTCCGACCGATTGCGGAGGCGCAGGCTCAACCCGCTCCGACGGGACGCCATCTCCGCGATGGCCAGACCGAGCCCGCTTCCCGTCGCGCTCTTGTGGCGTCCCCGGAAGAGGCGCTTCGTGACGTGCGGCAACTCCTCCTCGGGGATGCCGGGCCCCTCGTCGCGCACAACGATGCCCCTACCGCTCGGCCGCGCGGCCCATTCCACGAGCCCAGCCTGCATGTGCTGCACGGCGTTCTCGTGCAGGTTTCGAACGGCGAGACGCAGGCTCTCGGGGTCGGCCCACATCGTGTAGCCATGCAGCTCGGGATCGACGACGGTCCGGATTTCCGCTGGCACCCGCATGCCCTCCACGGTCTCGGCCACCAGCGCGCCCACGTCGACTTCCGTCAGAGACCGGGTCTCCTCGGCGGCGTCGAGCCGGGCAGCGTCGAGGAGCTGGCGGACGAGGCGCGTCGTACGATCCACCGCCGCGAGAATCTGGCGAAGTGCGGCTTTCGTGATGTCAGGGTCGGTCGCGGCCATGGCGACCTGGGCCTGCGTCTTCAGGCCGGCGAGCGGGGTGCGCAGCTCGTGCGCGGCGAACGCCGTCACCTCCCGTTCGTGCCGCCGCGCCGCCTCGACCTTGAGGAACAGCCCGTTGAGGGCATCCGCCAAGGGGCGGACCTCCGTCGGCGCCTGGCCGGCGTCGATGGCGCCCATGTCGTCGGCGTCGCGTGCCGCGAGGTTCCGGGCCATCAGCCGTAAGGGTCGCAGGCCGCGCCCGAGGCTCACCCAGATCAGCATCCCGAGTAGCGGCACGACGAGGAGAGCGGGGGTGAGCAGGCCCATGATGAGGTCGGTGACGAGGCGCTCGCGCAGGCTGAGGCGGTCGCCGACCAGGACACGCACCCCCTTCTCGGCATCCTCCACTGTGAAAACCCGCCAGGTCTCGCCGTCGACCTCGCGCTCGGAGAAGCCCGCCGGCGCGTCGGTCAGGCGCCGCTCCGGGGCTCCGCTCGACCGCGCGACCATGCGCCCGTCGAGCGACCAGATCTGGCAGGAGAGCTGCCGCTCGTAGGCCGTCGGCGCCGGAAACGTGCGCGGCGTCCCGTCCGGGGCCGCGCCGCCGACCGCGCCCACCAGGGAGCTGACCATGCGCGCGGCTTCCTGGAGGCGATTGTCGAGGACCTGCTCCACCTCGCGCTTCGACCCCAGGTAGATCCAGGCGACCGCGCTGAGCCAGATCAGGCCGGTCGCGAGGAGCAGGATGGCGAAGAGCCTGACGCGTAGAGACCTCATGCGGCTGCCCTCATGCGGTAGCCGAGGCCGCGCACCGTCTCGATGGCGTGCCGGCCGATCTTGGCGCGCAGGTTGTGCACGTGCACCTCGACCGCGTTGCTCTCGACTTCCTCCTGCCAGCCGTAGAGGCGCTCCTCCAGCTCCGCCTTCGAGCGCAGCACGTTCGGGCGTTCCATCAGCGCCGCCAGCACCATGAACTCGCGCCGCGACACCGGGACCGGTTGTCCGTGGAGCGTGACGGCGAGCTCGGCCGGGTCGAGGCGGATGCCGGCATGTTCCAGGCAGGCCGCGGCCCGCCCCGACGCCCGCCGAACGACGGCGCGGATGCGGGCCGAGAGCTCGTCGAGGTCGAACGGTTTGCCGAGGTAGTCGTCGGCCCCGCCGTCGAGGCCTGCGATCCGGTCTGCCACCGCATCCCGCGCCGTGAGGAGGACCACCGGCGTGCGGTCGCCCCGTTCGCGTAGCCCACGCAGCACGTCGAGCCCGGAGCCGTCGGGCAGCATCAGGTCGAGCACCACGGCGCCGAAGCCGTTCGCGGCGAGGGCGGCATCGGCGTCCGCGCAGGTCGCGACGCACTCGACGGTCGCGCCGGACAGCCCGAGCCCGGCCCTGAGGCCGTCCGAGAGGATGGGGTCGTCCTCGACGACGAGGATGCGCATGCGTGTCTCCCTTGGCTGCCTGGCATCCTCTGGGCCTGGCTTAAGGCTGGCTTAAGCTACGTTTCCGACCGGCGGCGGACCGATCCGAGCCCGGACCCCGCCCGCTCATGCCGAACGTTCTCGCCAACGTCATCCTCGCCGTCCTGGTCTGGGCGGGCTCATCGCTGTGGTCGCCGGGTCATTGCGGCGAGCCCGTCGCACGGCAGGCGCCGTTCACTCTTGACGTGACCCGCGACGAAGACCTCTCGCTTCGGCTGAGATGGACCATCGACCCCGGCAGCTACCTCTACCGAGACAAGATCGGCACGTCCGACAGTAGCGGTCGGGAGCTCCCCGTGACGACCGCTGCGGGCGAAACCAAGGACGACCCGAATTTCGGGCCGACCGAGGTCTACCACGGCGCGGCCGAGGCCGTCGTGCCGGGCGCGGCGCTCGCGGGGGTGCGCGACGTGCGCGTCACCTACCAGGGCTGTGCCGAGAAGGGCATCTGCTACCCACTGGTCACCCGGGTCGTCGAGGTGCCTGCGCCCGGTCCGCAAGCGGCGACCATGCCGGCGAACCCAGCGGTGTCCGCGAGTGCGCCCCCCGTCGACGCGACGCCCGAGACTGGGGGCGGTCTGCTCTCCGGCCATCTCGCGGGCGTCCTGGCGACCTTCCTCGGGCTCGGCCTGCTCTTGGCCTTCACCCCGTGCGTGCTCCCGATGGTCCCGGTGCTAGGCGGCATGCTGACCCGCTCCGGAGAGCGGCTCTCGGCCGGACGCGGTTTCGTCCTGTCCGGCACCTACGCGCTCGCGATGGCGCTGGCCTACGGCACGCTCGGGGTGGCGGCGGCCTGGTCCGGACGCAACCTCCAGGTCGCGCTCCAGACTCCCGTCGCGCTGGGACTGCTCGCCGCGACCTTCGCCGCCCTGGCGCTGTCGATGTTGGGTGCCTTCGACCTCGCGCTGCCGGCCGGTGCCGCCGCCCGCCTGTCCCGCCTGAGCGGGCGCAGGCTCGGTGCCCTCGGCGGGGCCGCCGTCATGGGCTTCACCTCCGCCTTGATCGTCGGCCCTTGCGTGACGCCGCCGCTCGCCGCGGCCCTGCTCTACGTCGCCCAGACCGGGGACGTGGCGCGCGGCGCCTCCGCCCTGTTCGCGCTCGGACTCGGCATGGGCCTGCCGCTGGTCGCGTTCGGGACGTTCGGGGCCGGGATCCTGCCGAAGTCCGGCCCTTGGCTCGTCTCCGCCAAGCAGGCCTTCGGCGTCGTCTTTCTCGGGTTGGCCATCGTGATGGTGTCCCGCCTCGTGCCACCCGAGGTCACCGTTGCGCTCTGGGGCCTGTTGGCGATCGGCGTCGGCGTGTTCGTCGGCGCCTTCGACGCCCTCGCGGCCGGCGCCGGTGCCGTGGGCCGGCTGGGCAAGAGCGCCGGCATCGTCGCGGTGACCTATGGCTGCGCCCTCGTCGTCGGCGCCTCGGCGGGCGGGACCGACCCGCTCCGGCCGCTCGCCGGCTTCGATCAGGCCCAAGCCGTGCACGCCGCTGACACTCGCGTCGTGGCCTCCCTGCCTGCTTTCGAGATCGCCCTTCAGGCCGCCCGCGCCGCGGGCAAGCCGGTGCTCGTCGAGTTCGCCGCCGACTGGTGCACCGTCTGCAAGACGAACGAGCGGACGATCCTGGCGGACGCCGGCATCCGCGAGCGGCTGAAGGCTGTCTCGGTCATCCGGGCCGACGTCACCCACGATGACGCCGACACGCGCGCCCTGATGCGACGGTTCGCGGTCGTCGGCCCGCCGACCCTCATCCTGATGCGCCCCGACGGCGACGAGGTCCGGGAGGCCCGCACCGAGGGAGAACTCACGGTCGAGGGCCTAACGCGCCGCCTCGCTCTGGTCGGCGCCTGAGCCACCCCCTTCGATAACCCCACGGAGACCGTCATGGACCGCAGGACCCTGCTCGCCCTTCTGCCCGCTGCCGCGCTCGCGCCCGCCCTGCTCTCGCTGGCGCCGCATACGGAGGAGGCCTTCGCTCAAGGCATCGATGCGAACGCTATCCTCAACGACCCGGAAGCGCCGGTCTCCGGTAACCCGAAGGGCGACCTGACCATCGTCGCCTTCCTCGATTACAACTGCCCCTTCTGCAAGAAGGCCGAGCCCGACCTCACCCGCCTGGTGAAGACGGACGGGCGCATCCGCCTCGTCCACAAAGACTGGCCGATCCTCGGCGACGCTTCCGTCTACGGCGCCCAGCTTGCCCTCGCGGCGAAATACCAAGGCCGCTACGACGAGGCGAACCGGGTGCTCATGGGCATTCCCGGCCGCAAGATCCCGAAGGAACGGATGCTTGCAGCCGTATCCGCCTCGGGCGTCGACATGGCCCGCTTGGAGGAGGACCGGAAGGCGCGCCAGGGCGAGATCGCGGCGCTGCTCCAGCGCAACCTCGACCAAGCCGACGCTCTCGGCCTTCAGGGCACCCCGGTCTTCCTGATCGGCCCGCTGAAGGTCGCCGTGGCCCTCGACTACGACGGCTTCAAGCAGGCGGTGGCCCAGGCGCGCGCCAAGGGTCGCTCGTGATGCGGCGGGCCTCACGCCTATCGGCGCTGATGGCGCTCGCCTCGGCGCTTGGCGCCTGCACGGCCTCGGTGGGGGCGCCGGCCCCGGTTGCGGAGGCCCGACCGCAGATCGCGCCGGATGCCCTGCGCCGATACGCGGCCATCACGGACGAGCCCTTCCCCGTCGAGGCGGTCGATCCGCGTGAGCTCAAGGCCCGCAATGTCCGCCAGGTCGTCGATTACCCCACGAAGGAGCCACCCGGCACCCTCGTCGTCGACCCCTACAGGCGCTTCCTCTACCTCGTCATGGAGGGCAGCAAGGCGATGCGCTACGGGGTCGGGGTCGGCAAGGCAGGCTTCGAGTTCACCGGTGAGGCGACGGTCGCCCGCAAGGCGTCCTGGCCGAGCTGGACGCCGACGCCCGACATGATCCGGCGTGACCCGGCCCGCAACGGGCGCTGGGCCGGCGGCATGCCGGGCGGCGACAGGAACCCGCTCGGGGCGCGTGCGCTCTACCTGTTCAAGGACGGCAAGGACACGCTTTACCGGATCCACGGTACCACGGAGCCCTGGAGCATCGGCGAGGCGGTCTCCTCGGGGTGCATCCGCATGCTGAACCAGGACGTGATCGACCTGCACCGGCGCGTGCCCACCGGCACCAAGGTCGTGGTGCTCGGGTCACGGGGCACCAGCCACGCCGCGCGGCAAGGCGCGCCGGAGACGACCGGCAGCCTCGGGAGCGGCGCGTCGGCCGGACCGGAGCCGGACGACGGCCTGGACCATGCGCGGCTCGATAGCCTGTCCGCCCGCGCCTCGGAGGCGCCGGAGCCTTTCACCGACCACGGAGAGCCGGATGACGACGGTCTTTAGGAGCCTGGCGCTCGCGGTCCTTCTCGCAACCCTCGGCATGGGGGCCGCCCACGCCGGCTCGGAAGCCCCGGCCGGGTACTACGCCAACCAGAAGGTGGTCTATCATAACGGCGGCGGCCCCGATGGAGCCGCCTACTTCAAGCGCCTGCTCGGCAACCTGCGGAACCACGTCGACGCCGTGGGCAAGGATCAAGTCGAGATCCGCGTGGTGAGCCTCGGCGACGGGTTGGCTCTGTTCCAGGCCGCCGCGGAGGACAAGGAACTCGCCGGACGCATCGACGCCCTCAAGGCTGCAGGCGTCAGGTTCCTGGTCTGCGCCAATACCCTGAGGGAGCGGAAAATCGACCGCGGTGCTCTCTACGCGGTGGACGAGGACGACGTCGTGCCGAGCGGCGTCGCCGAGTTGGCGCGCCTGCAAAGTATGGGGTTCGCCTACATCCACCCGTAGCGCGGGGAACGGGAATCGTTCCGGCGCCCTCTCGTCAGAGCCTAGCCGCCATGAGGGCGTGGCTCGCCCGGGTGTCGTGGTCGCCCGGACCCGGTCCGATCGGGCCGAAATCACCTCTGAGCGCCTTCAGGGCGTTGCGCTCGACCTCGATTTCGCGGGCCGTACGGAAGCCGAGGCGCCGAAGGACCGGCAAGGGTGGGCACCAGCCCTGCACGGCGTGCTGGAGAAGGAACGCGGTCACCACCAGCGGCAGGGCGAGCCACCGTCGGTCTGCGGTCAGGCCCAACACCGTTCCGGTGAGCGCCAGCGTCGCGGCGTTGGCCTCCAGCGTCCGCTCGATGTCCCATTCCGCATCGAGCTCGTGCAGCCGGTGATCGATGTCTTGCGGGTGCTCGGCATGCCAGCGGACGCTCGCATTGAGGTCTGCAGTGATGCGCCGGTTGTCGCGCGCGCCTGTGTGAAGCGAAACCCGCTCCGCCGTTCCAGGGATCATCGACCGCCTCCCTCTTGACCTTACATTAGATTTCACTAATTAAGCATCATCTAAATTTAGTGCTCTTCGGGGTGGGACCCCGTGCATGACAACCCCGGAGGCGGCGTGAGGATCATGCAGCGCCCACGGATGTGCCCCTGCCGCGGGTCCGGAGTGATGACCATGGATAGCTTCACGCCATTGAGCGCCATCCTCGGCGGCGGCCTGATCGGCGCTTCCGCGGCCCTGCTCCTGCTCCTCAACGGACGCATCGCCGGCATCAGCGGCATCCTCGGCGGCCTGCTCGCCTTGCCTTCGCGCGAGACCGGGTGGCGAGCCGCCTTCCTGGCCGGCCTGGTTCTGGCACCCCTGGTCTACGCCGGCTTGGGAGGGAGCCTGTCGGCGGTAGAGGTCGACGCCTCGTTCCCGCTCCTCGTAGTCGCGGGTCTGCTCGTCGGGTTCGGTGCACGCCTCGGGGCTGGCTGTGCCAGCGGTCACAGCGTCTGTGGCATCGGTCGCGGCTCGCCCCGCTCGCTAATCGCGACCGGCACCTTCATGGCCGTCGCCATCCTGACCGTCCTGGTCACCCGTCACCTGCTCGGAGCCTGAGCCATGGCCAAGACCGTCTCCGCATTCGCCGTTGGCCTGCTGTTCGGGATCGGGCTGCTCGTTTCCGGCATGGCCAACCCGGCGAAAGTCCTCGCCTTCCTTGACGTGACCGGACGCTGGGATCCGAGCCTTGCCTTTGTCATGGCGGGCGCCGTTGCGGTCTCGGCCACCGGCTACCTCGTGGCGCGACGGCGCGGCCGGCCGGTGCTCGCGCCCCGGTTGGAGATCCCGACCCGGCGCGACCTCGACCCGCGCCTGCTGGTCGGCGCCGCGCTCTTCGGCGTCGGCTGGGGTCTGGTCGGCCTGTGCCCCGGACCCACCTTGACCATCCTCACGGTGGTGCCTGCCCCCGCCGCGACCTTCGTGGCCGCCATGGTCGTCGGCATGCTGATGTTCCGCCTCGTGCCCTCGGCGACCCCGAACCCGAAGGCAGTCCAGGGAGCCGACGCGTGATGCCCGGCTTGCTTACATCCGGTCTCGCGACCGGCTCGGGCGGGGTCGTCGGAGTGATCCTTGGCCTCGTCGGCGGGGGCGGCTCGATCCTGGCGGTCCCGCTGCTGACCTACGTGGTCGGGGTGAGCTCTCCCCATGTGGCGATCGGCACCAGTGCCCTGGCGGTCTCGGTCAGCGCGGCCGGCAATCTCGTCCCGCAATGGCGGGCCGGGAACGTGAAGTGGCGGTGTGCGGTGGCGTTCTCGCTCGCAGGCATCCTCGGCGCGCTCGCCGGCTCGGCGGCGGCCAAGGCGGTCGATGGGCAGAGCCTGCTGGCGCTGTTCGGGGTTGTCATGCTCGTGGTCGGCGGGCTGATGCTGCGCAAGCGGCGCGGCGAGGGCGACCCGGAGGTGCGCCTAACCCGGGACAGCGCCCCGGTGCTCCTGCCCTGGCTGCTCGGCATCGGCTTCGCGGTGGGTCTGTTCTCCGGCTTCTTCGGCATCGGCGGGGGATTCCTGATCGTGCCGGGCCTGATGCTGGCGACCTCGATGCCGCTGCCGATGGCCATCGGCACCTCGCTGATCGCGGTCAGCGCCTTCGGGGCCGCCACCGCGGCAAGCTACGCCGTCTCGGGCCTGATCGACTGGCCTGTGGCTGGCCTGTTCATCCTGGGCGGCGTGCTCGGCGGCCTCGTCGGTGCAGGCCTCGGCCGACGGCTCAGCCAGTACAAGCGCGCCCTGACCCTCACCTTCGCCGGCCTCGTCATCCTGGTCGGCCTCTACGTCGTCGTCCGCGGAGCCCTGCCGCTCCTCGGCGCCACAACCTGAACTCGGAAGGAGGAAATCCATGTCCGACCAGACCATCCGGTCGTTCCGCGGGCGGCCCATCGTGACCGGCTTCCACGACGAGCCGACCGGCAGCATCCAGTACGTCGTCGCTGATCCCGAGACGAAGCGCTGCGCCATCATCGACCCGGTGCTCGACTTCGACCCGAAGTCCGGGGCGACCGCCACCCGCTCCGCCGACGCCCTGCTCGCCCATATCGAGCGCGAGGGCTACGAGTTGGAGTGGATCCTCGACACCCACCCGCACGCCGACCACTTCTCGGCGGCCGGCTACCTGCACGACAAGACCGGCGTCCCGACCGCTATCGGCGAGAAGGTCGTCGAGGTGCAGCGGCTCTGGAAGGGGCTCTATAACCTGCCCGACACGTTCCAGACGGACGGCTCGCAGTGGGGCCGGCTCTTCGCCGACGGCGAGCGTTTCCGGATCGGCAATCTCGACGTCGAGGTGATGTTCACGCCGGGCCACACCCTGGCCTCCATCGCCTACCGGGCCGGCGACGCCGCCTTCATCCACGACACCCTGTTCATGCCCGACAGCGGGTCGGCGCGGGCCGACTTCCCGGGCGGCGACGCGCACGCGCTCTGGCGCAGCATCCAGCGCATCATGGCGCTGCCGGACGGGACGCGGCTGTTCACCGGGCACGATTACCGCCCGGATGGGCGCGAGGCGGCCTGGGAGAGCACGGTCGCCCGGCAGCGGGCCGAGAACCCGCACCTTGTCGAGACCGCGAGCGAGGAGGCGTTCGTCCGCATGCGCGAGGCCCGCGACCGCGAGCTGCCAATGCCCAAGCTCATCCTGCATTCCCTGCAGGTGAACGTCCGTGGCGGCCGCCTGCCCGAGCCCGACGCGAACGGCAGGCGTTACCTGAAGATCCCGCTGGACGCCCTCGACGGCGCGGCCTGGGGCGCGTGACGGAGATGACCATGACCACGAGGAGTGCGAAGGACTTGGTGGCGGAAGCCAACCGCGAGGTGGAAACCCTATCGGCCGAGGAGGCGCTCGCACGCCTCGGCCAGCCCGACACGATGCTCGTCGACGTTCGGGAAGGCGAGGAATTGGCCAAGATCGGCATGATCGCCGGCGCGGTCCATGTGCCGCGCGGCTTGCTAGAGTTTCAGGCCGATCCGGGGAGCCCGAACGACAAGGCCGAACTCGGGGATGGCAGGAGGCTGGTTCTCTACTGCGGCTCTGGCAACCGCTCGGCCTTGGCCGCCAAGACGCTCAAGGACATGGGGCTCAGGTCCGTCGCCCATGTCGCCGGTGGCTTCTCCGCGTTGGAGAAGGCGGGCGCGCCAGTCGATCGGGGGTAAAAAAGGCCGTCACGGCCGGCGCCTGATCGTCCGGCGCCGTGGTGATACTACGGGACATGTCTGCGCCTACTTCGAACCACGAAGCAGACCTCAGACGTACTGCTACTCAGGGTCCGCTGCGAGTCCCTCCG
Organism: Methylobacterium nigriterrae; assembly: GCF_037106235.1. Taxonomy (NCBI): domain Bacteria; kingdom Pseudomonadati; phylum Pseudomonadota; class Alphaproteobacteria; order Hyphomicrobiales; family Methylobacteriaceae; genus Methylobacterium; species Methylobacterium nigriterrae. Next base: position 12,792 of record NZ_JBAWTG010000019.1, read on the forward strand.
AGACCAGCGCCTGAGCCCCTTGGTGCGTCCGCTTGTGCGCTACCCAACCCGCGAAGCGGACGGACCGCTGACGGCCAGCTTACGTCACGCCGGATCGCCATCTCGTGCAGGACCGGATGTTCGGCTTTGCGCCCATCTCGGCCAATCAGCAGCCTTCTGCCTACGCTCGCGACCCCGCTTGACGGCCTGACCGTGGTTGTCACCCACCACTGATCAAAGCCCGGCGCTCGGCGTTCGCAGCGACGGGGTGCGCCGGCTCCCTGACCGGTTCGGATCCCTGGTTGGCGCCCTTGCCGCTGCATCGCATTCTACGGTGATCCGGCCTTCCTCGTACGACGGGGCCTGATCCCCGTCGTCTTCGACGCCTTTCGCCGCACGGGGGTCGCGCGCTTGGCCGCAACGGTTCGGGCGCTCGGGGCGATACGACGGGCCGGGACACGGATGATCAATAGGCCCCGCTGCGTGCCGTCGCCGAAGAGGTCGCCCGTGACGGGTCGATAGAGCTTTGACAGGTGATCCGCGCGCCCCTCCCGCGTCGTCAGGTCCAGGACCAGGAGGATGGCGATAGGAACGTTCGTCGTCCCGTACATGCTCGCCTGGTCGCCGTAGGCGGCTTGCAACGCCTCGAACGACGCGTCCTCGGTCTCCTTCTTGATCTCTGTGATGAAGCGGACACCCTGCAACCCGTGCCAGACGTCGGATCGGCCGCCGCCCACGCCCCTGACCTCGTCGAGCGACCCCAGCTTCCTCGTCTGCAGGTGCCGCAGGTAATCCTGTTGCAGGTCCTTCTCGGCCGGATCGTCCCGCCCCGGGATGGCGAACAGGTACTCCACCGTCGGATCCTGCCCGACGGTGGCATTGAGCCGGCTCTCCAAGAACAGGAAGGTCTGCCAGATGACCGCCCTCAGGATGCACTGGACCCGTCGGTCTCCCGCGTAATCCGGTATCTGCGCGAAGGTGAACTCCGTCCGGGTAAGGGCTTCCTCGATCTGCGGGGACATCTCATTCAGCTCGACGCTGTTCGTGTCGCTCACGAATTGCGCGGCGATGCGCCTGCTGACCTCGTGCGGTATCCGCGCGCCCTCCAGTAGCGCGGCAACCGAGGGGCTCGCGGCTGCCGCGTCATGAGGGTCCGGCGCCGGGACCCCCGTCAGGGCCTCGTCGATCAGCGCGATCAACCTCCGTGCCGCGTCGCCGAGTTGGGCCTCTCCGGCTCCGGCAAGCCATCGCCGAAGATGGTGAAGTTGCCCGGCCGTGGTGCGGACGGAGCGTTCGATCCGGGGCCTGACCAGCCATTCGAGGCCCCCGTCCGCGCCCATCCTGAAGATGGAGCGGCTCGCCGAGTAGACCGCCAGGAGCTCCTCTTCGATCACCCTGCGGGCCTCGTTCCACGAGGGCTCCTCCAGGCTCTCCGTGAGTGCCCCGAGCCGAAGCGCCAGGGAGGCCCAGGCCGCGACCGCCGTCTTCCGGGCCCCCGACAGGAAGCTGTCGTCGTAGGCCGCGTACTCCGCATGGGCGAACGCCTCCCGCTCGACCTCGCGCAGGCGCTCCCTCAGGCCGGCTGGATGCCATTCCTCGAAGTCGGCGAGGAGGCCGAGCGACAGCGAGAGAACGCGGGCGTCGGATCGGGCCCCCCTCTCGGAGATCGCACACTCGAACCGGGCGCGGGCGGCCTGGATCCGCTCCCTCGCCGATTCCGGGTCGGCGGCCGCGAAGACCTCCCGCACCTCGATCATGCCGAGCTCGAACGAGGACTCGTCCGCGGCGCCGTCCACCCTCGCCGCGTCTTCGAGGAAGGCGGTCACGCCGGGACTGGGAGCCTCGGCGTGCAATAGGCCGCCAATCCGCGCCGCGTGGGCGATGTACGAGGCCTCGTCATCCGGCTCGATCGCCGCAATCTCGCCGGCCAACCTCGCCCCCCTGCGGGGGTCCGTCCCCTTCATCAGGAGCGCGCCGCGCAGGGCGGCCGTCCGAAGGCTCGCCGGGCGCTCGCGGTCACGGGCGATGTCGAGCCAGGACGCGAAGCAGGTGCGCTCCGCGTCGTCCGCGAGCGGGGCACGCTCCGCGATCGCGTCGACCATGCCGTTCAGGGCCAAGTCGTCGCGCGGTCGGGCAGCCAGGGCGGACACGAACGTCCGGGCCGCGGCATCCTCGCGGTCGGCGCCATCGAGCACGACGGCAAGGAAGTCGGGGGCGAAGGGCGACCCGGACAGCGTCGCGGCCTCGGCGACGACCCCGTCCAGGCCCCCGAAATCGGCGAGCCGCGGCCGACGGCCGGCCGAGAGGAGGTCGGCCATGCCTCGTTCGAGGGCATGCACGGCCGCTACCAGAGATAGGCGTCGCCGACCGCGCACTTCCGATGCCTCTCCGGGATGTGCTCCCGGATGGTCGGGCTCTCGACCGCGGCGACGAACACCTGGAGGTGCCGGAACTCGGCCGGGAGGTCGGCGAGGCCGGCGACCAGCTTGTCGTAGTCCTGAGCCACCATCTCGTTCGCCCCTGGGGAGTCGATCAGCAGGAGGCCTGGATGGCGCCCGACCCCACGACGCTCCGCCACGGTGATGATCGCAAGCGTGGCCGCAATCTTCAATCGCGCCCTCTCGCCAGCCGTCTGGCTCCCGAAGGACGTACGCACCCCGGCCTTGACGAGCCGGAGGGTGGTGTTCCCCGACAGCTTCGTCTCCTCCAGGTTCTCGACGCCGAAAAGCACGGCGTATTCGAGGATCAGGTCGGAGACCTCCTTCAGCACGCTCTCCTGGAGAGGCTTGAAGGCGTCCTCGACGACGGCTAGCGCGGCCTCGATGACCGAGCCTTCGTCGTCCTGGTCGGAGGAGTCCTCGCCCTCCGCGTCCAGCTCCTCCAGGCGCGCCCTGTTCCCGATGAGCTCCGCTTCCAGCTCGGTGCGGCGCGAGGGTGCGGCAAGCCGGGCCTCGATCCCGGCGCAAACCTTCTCGGCGTCCCCGCTCGCCGTCTCGGCGCTCTTCAACGCCTCCGTTGCCAGCCGCAGCCGTGTGCGCTGGTAGGACAGTTCGGCCGCGGCGAGATCAGCGGCGGCCTGCAATCTTTCCTCGGCCTCGGACGGATCCTGTTCGGGCGCCTCCGCGGTGCGGCACACGACGCAGGTGTGCTCATCCCGCGTGGCCGCGCGCCGGTCCTCGGCGAACACCTCGTCGCAGCGCGGGCAACACACCGGTTCGAGCGCACGGAAGACCATGCCGGCGGCGCGGTCGTCAGTGAAGTCCTGCAGGAGCCGACCCGCATGCGCCGCCGCCTCGGAGGCCGCAGGGACATCAGCCTGCACCGCGGCGATCTTCGCCTCGGCCGCCCGACGTCGCGCCTCAAGCTCGGAATACGTGCGGGTGGCCACGGCAAGCGCAGCCCGGTCCTCGGCCGGCGTATGAAGCGCTCGAAGCTCCGCCTCGGCAGCCGCGACGGCTTTCCTCAGGGCCTCGATCGGCCCTTGCGCCGGTCCGCGAGGCCCTTGGCGACGGCGCGGTTCTGCGTCGCCTGGTTCCGGAGCCGCCCCTTGGCGGCGACGAGGTCGGCATTCGTGCTCGTCCAGGGGATACCCAGGAACATCTGCATCATCCGCGTCGGCAGGGCCGACATCGCGACGGTGCCGAAGAGGTATTCCGGATTGGGCTCGATCGACATTGCCCCGGCGAAGAACGCCCAGTCATGGGGCTGGTCCAGGCTCTCACCGGTCGGCCGGACCGTGTGCGTGACGAGCGGCGAGAGCCCGAGCTGCATCATAAACAGGTCCGACATCGCGGCCTTGAAGCCGTCCTCGGAACCGAAGGTCGCCTGGGCCCGGCGGGCATCGTCCACGCCCCGCCACAGGGTGCCTCTCACCGCGACGGCGTCCGCGATCTCGACCTCGTAGGGCTGGTCATCCAAGGTGAAGGTCAGGCGCACGGCCGCGAACCACTCGGCCATCTCCGCCGGGATCCCGCTCCGCTTGCCGGTCAGGCACCAGCGGATGATCCCGAGCACTGTGGACTTGCCGCGAAGGTTGCGCCCGCTGGTGATGCCCCAGATCCCGGGGCCGATGTCGGGCCAGTCGAACGCGATCGGGCCCGCGGCCTTCCCCCCCTTCTTCTCTCCGGCGAACCGAAGCGAGCGCAGGCAGAGACGCTTGGGAACGGCGAGGCTTCGCGTGATGCCCACGCCGTGGCGCGTCAGCACCGAGCGCGTTTCCTCGACGGAGCGGCCGCATTTCTCCGCGATGGCGGCCAGCAAAGCGTCCGGACCGTCCTGCGCGCCGTCGCCCGACATCATGCCTTCTCCAGAATCGTTTCGAGGCGACGGCGGACCCGCCCGGCGGTCGTCGGGATCAGGTCGTCGACCTTCGTGTCATGGTACTCCCGCCGCTCATGCTGGCGGGTCTTGAGCATGAAGCCGCCCCGGCTTCCCGCGACCTTCAGGACCAGCGCGACGCGGTCCTCGTACCAGCCAAGCGGAGGCAACTCGGCGACCATGCGGTCCAGCAGCTCCACCGCTCTCGGCGAGACGAGGAACTCGTGACCCTTGCGGCCCATGGCGGTGACGCGCGAGCGCGGCAGGACCAGGCCCCGCGACTTGAGGATACCCAGCACCGTGTCCAGGGGCTCGTAGGCGCCGAAATAGAACCGCAGCATCGGCACCCGGCGCAGGTCCGGCTCTTCCTGGTCGAAGATCCGACGCGCCTCGTCGAGGTAGGACGGATCGCCCGTCGCCTCGAACAGGGTCAGGAGTTCGTCGGCGAGATAGTCCGGGTAGCGCATCCAGAAGTCGAGGGCATGAACCCGGCTCTCGCCGGTGAACACGCGGTCGAACTCCTCCACCCCGGCATCGGGGGCCAGCCGGCTGCCTCGCGTCAGGATGAACAGGATGCGCAGCGCGTTCCGGTGGTAATCCGCCTTCGCCATGGATCGCTTGCTGGCCCGCTCTTCGCCTTTTCTAAAGCTTAGATTGCACCTGCCGTACGCGCCACCGGGGCGACCGGACGCAGGCTCTGATCGTCGCGAAATGTTGCGGCTTCCGCCGAAGCTCAGGCGAAATATCGGGGGAGGCGGTCTCCGGAACGCTGTCCATGCCGGTCACATGATGAGCCGGCGCCGAACCGGTCGTACGCGGGTTCGACACAGGTCGCGCTCGGAAGCCATGGTCGGACGGCGGGCGACGACACAGTCAGGCCGCCAGCGGCCGTGATCGGTACGAACGTGTCTCAGGACCAATGATCTTGCAGGCGCCTATGGGCCGAATTCCGCGATTCGGTTGGTATGCCTGGGGAGAAATCAGAAATGCACTCCGATGGCTTTGCACCCCGAGCGCACCCCAAACGGGATCTATGGGGTGCAGATCTCTGCCTATGTCGCTGAAATCATTGGTGGGCGGTGAGGGACTCGAACCCCCGACCCTCTCCGTGTAAAGGAGACGCTCTACCAGCTGAGCTAACCGCCCGAGGGCCGGCGTTGTGCCGGCCCGGCCTGCGCGATCGATCAGGATCCCAGCCCTGCGATGCGCGCGAAGGGCTTGGTAGGCAAGCGCGGCAGACGGCGCAAGCCCCGGAGCGAGCCATCGACCGTTGCGTGCCGGGAACGGGAAAGGCCCCCGGAGCTGCTTGCTCCGAGGGCCTCGACCAGTCCGGCGGGTCGCCCGTGCCGGCCTCGTCAGTGGGCCACGAGGGCCGCGCCATCATCGTCGGGCCGGGCGGGCTTCGCCGCCGGCAGCGGCTCGTCCCACTCGATCGCCTCGGGCTGGCGCACGAGCGCCCGCGTCAGGACCTGATCCATCCGGGAGACCGGGATGATCTCGAGGCCGCTCTTCACGCTGTCGGGCACCTCGGCGATGTCCTTGGCATTCTCCTCGGGGATCAACACCGTCTTGATGCCGCCGCGGAGCGCCGCGAGCAGCTTCTCCTTGAGGCCGCCGATCGGGAGCACGCGGCCCCGGAGGGTGACCTCGCCCGTCATCGCCACGTCGCGGCGCACCGGGATGCCGGTGAGCGTCGAGATGATGGCGGTCGCCATCGCGATGCCGGCCGACGGCCCGTCCTTCGGGGTCGCCCCCTCCGGCACGTGGACGTGGATGTCCCGGCGCTCGAACAGCGGCGGCTCGATGCCGAAGTCGATGGCCCGCGAGCGGACGTAGCTCGCCGCGGCGGAGATCGATTCCTTCATCACGTCGCGCAGGTTGCCCGTGACCGTCATCTTGCCCTTGCCGGGCATCATGACGCCCTCGATCGTCAGCAACTCGCCGCCGACCTCGGTCCAGGCAAGGCCCGTGACCACGCCCACCTGATCGTCCGCGTCGATCTCGCCGTAGCGGAACTTCGGCGGCCCGAGGAATTCCGGCAGGTTGTCGGCGCTCACCGTGACCGCCTTCACCTTGGTGATCAGGATCTCCTTCACGGCCTTCCGGATCAGGTTGGAGATCTCGCGCTCCAGGTTGCGCACGCCCGCTTCCCGCGTGTAGCGGCGGATGAGCATGAGCAGCCCGTCGTCGGTGACCGACCATTCCTTGGCGTCGAGGCCGTGCTTCTTCATCGCACCCGGGATCAGGTGGCGACGGGCGATCTCCAGCTTCTCGTCCTCGGTGTAGCCGGCGATGCGGATCACCTCCATGCGGTCCATGAGGGGGGCCGGGATGTTCAGGGTGTTCGCCGTCGTCACGAACATCACGTTCGACAGGTCGTAATCGACCTCGAGGTAATGGTCGTTGAAGGTCGCGTTCTGCTCCGGGTCGAGGACCTCCAGCAGGGCCGCGGACGGGTCGCCCCGGAAATCCATGCCCATCTTGTCGATCTCGTCGAGCAGGATGAGCGGGTTCGAGGTCTTGGCCTTGCGCATCGACTGGACGATCTTGCCGGGCATCGAGCCGATATAGGTCCGGCGATGGCCACGGATCTCGGCCTCGTCACGCACGCCGCCGAGCGACATCCGCACGAACTCACGGCCGGTCGCCTTGGCGATCGACTTGCCGAGCGAGGTCTTGCCGACGCCCGGAGGGCCGACGAGGCACAGGATCGGGCCCGTGAGCTTGTTGGCCCGCTGCTGCACGGCCAGGTACTCGACGATGCGCTCCTTGACCTTCTCGAGGCCGAAATGGTCCTCGTCGAGCATCACCTGCGCTCCGAGCAGATCCTTCTTGATCTTCGAGCGCTTGCCCCACGGGATGCCCAGCATCCAGTCGAGGTAGTTGCGCACGACCGTGGCCTCGGCCGACATGGGCGACATCTGACGCAGCTTCTTGAGCTCGGCCTGCGCCTTCTCGCGGGCCTCCTTCGTGAACTTCGTCTTCTCGATCTTGTCTTCCAGTTCGGCGAGCTCGTCGCGGCCGTCCTCGTCGCCGAGCTCCTTCTGGATCGCCTTCATCTGCTCGTTCAGATAGTACTCGCGCTGCGTCTTCTCCATCTGCCGCTTGACGCGGGTCCGGATGCGCTTCTCCACCTGGAGCACGGAGATCTCGCTCTCCATCAGCGACAGCACCCGCTCGAGGCGCTGGGCCACCGTGGGGATCTCGAGGATCGCCTGCTTGTCGGCGATCTTGACCGCGAGGTGCGAGCCGACCGTGTCGGCGAGCTTGGAGGGCTCGTCGATCTGGGTGACGGCGGAGACCACCTCGGGGGAGATCTTCTTGTTGAGCTTCACGTAGTTCTCGAACTCGGACACGACCGAGCGCGCGAGGGCCTCGGCCTCGACGCGGTCGCCGAGATCGTCGGCGAGCGTCTGGGCCTGCGCCTCGTAGAACTCGTCCGAGCGGCTGAAATCCGTGATCTTGGCACGGCCCGCGCCCTCGACCAGGACCTTCACGGTCCCGTCGGGCAGCTTCAGGAGCTGCAGGACGCTCGCGAGCGTGCCGATCGTGTAGATCGCGTCCGTCGCCGGATCGTCATCGCCGGCGTTGATCTGCGTGGCGAGCAGGATGTGACGGTCGGTACGGACCGCCTCCTCAAGCGCGCGGATCGACTTCTCGCGCCCGACGAAGAGGGGCACGATCATATGCGGGAAGACGACGATGTCGCGCAGCGGCAGGACGGCGTAGGCGCCCGTCGAGCCCGGGACGACAGGCTGGCGCGATTTCGACTGAGTCATGGCTGACTTCCTCATGATGGACGCCGGGCATTCGCTCCTCTGCGGGGAGAGCAAGCATCCTGCCAGGGGCCGACCGGGCCGCGAGGGTCGGAAGTGTACGGAAACTGTGCGGCTGGTGGCGCGGCACCGCACCTCAACGGGAGCGTGCGGCCACTGCGCTTTGCCTCAGGTGGCTCTCGGAGGTCGCCCTTTCAAGCGGTGCCCCCGAGTCCGGTGGATGGCCGGCGATGCGAAATCCGCATGCCGGCCAGTCACTTGCGCAGTGCGCTCACGCACTCACGCTCGCCGGCGCTTCCTTGTTGCGGTCGCCGTGGATGAAGAGCGGGCGCGACTTGCCCTCGACCACCTCCGGACCGATCACGACCTGCTCGACCGAATCGAGGCCCGGCAGGTCGTACATCGTGTCGAGGAGGATCGTTTCCAGGATGGAGCGCAGGCCGCGCGCGCCGGTCTTGCGCTCGATCGCCTTGCGGGCGACGAGCGAGAGCGCCTCTTCCTGGAAAGTGAGGTCCACGTTCTCCATCTCGAACAGGCGCTGGTACTGCTTGACCAGCGCGTTCTTCGGCTCCTGGAGGATGCGCTTGAGCGCGGCCTCGTCGAGGTCCTCGAGCGTCGCGAGCACCGGCAGGCGGCCGACGAATTCCGGGATGAGCCCGAACTTCAGCAGATCCTCGGGCTCGACCGAGCGGAAGATCTCGCCGGTGCGGCGGTCGTCGGGAGCTTGCACGGTCGCGCCGAAGCCGATCGAGGTGCCCTTGCCGCGCTGGGAGATGATCCGCTCCAGCCCCGCGAAGGCGCCGCCGCAGATGAACAGGATGTTGGTCGTGTCGACCTGCAGGAATTCCTGCTGCGGGTGCTTGCGGCCGCCCTGCGGGGGCACCGAGGCGACCGTGCCCTCCATGATCTTGAGGAGAGCCTGCTGCACGCCCTCGCCCGAGACGTCGCGGGTGATCGAGGGATTGTCCGACTTGCGGGAGATCTTGTCGATCTCGTCGATGTAGACGATGCCGCGCTGCGCGCGCTCGACGTTGTAGTCGGAGGCCTGCAGGAGCTTCAGGATGATGTTCTCGACGTCCTCGCCGACGTAGCCGGCCTCCGTCAGCGTGGTCGCGTCCGCCATCGTGAAGGGCACGTCGAGGATACGGGCGAGCGTCTGCGCGAGCAGCGTCTTGCCCGAGCCCGTCGGCCCGATCAGCATGATGTTGGACTTCGCCAGCTCCACGTCGTTGTGCTTGGTGGCGTGGGCGAGGCGCTTGTAGTGGTTGTGCACCGCCACCGAGAGAACCTTCTTGGCGAAGTCCTGGCCGATGACGTAGTCGTCCAGGACGCGCCGGATCTCCTTCGGGGTCGGGACGCCGTCGCGGGACTTCACCAGGGAGGACTTCGATTCCTCGCGAATGATGTCCATGCACAGCTCGACGCACTCGTCGCAGATGAACACCGTCGGGCCCGCGATCAGCTTGCGGACCTCGTGCTGGCTCTTGCCGCAAAACGAGCAGTACAGCGTGCTCTTCGAGTCGTTGCCGCCAGTCTTGCTCATATCGGTCTCCGATTCGTGCGCGCGGTGCCGGCCAGGGGCTCACGCGCATCGTTCAAACGTAAGGACATCCGCTTAAAGAAACAGTCACCTGCGCGCATCTGACGGGTCGGTCGGGCCAGAATCGCGATGCAAACACGCTGCCGCGGCGGGATCAAGGCCGCTGACCCAACGCCCACGCACCCCAAAAGGACGCATGGGCGCGGGCTTCGACCACTCAGGCCGCGGCCGGCTCCGGCCGCTTCTGGATGACCTCGTCGATGAGGCCGAACTCCTTGGCGGCATCGGCCGTCATGAAATTGTCGCGCTCCAGCGCCTGGTGGATGGTCTCGTAGTCGCGGCCCGTGTGCTTCACGTAGATCTCGTTGAGCCGCTTCTTCAGCGCCTCGATCTCGCGGGCGTGGATCAGGATGTCGGTGGCCTGGCCCTGGAAGCCGCCCGACGGCTGGTGGACCATGATGCGGGCGTTCGGCAGGGCGAAGCGGTGGCCGGGCTCGCCGGCGGTGAGAAGCAGCGAGCCCATCGAGGCGGCCTGGCCGACGCAGAGCGTCGTCACCGGGCAGCGGATGAACTGCATCGTGTCGTAGATCGACAGGCCCGAGGTCACCACGCCGCCGGGCGAGTTGATGTAGAAGGAGATTTCCTTCTTGGGGTTCTCGGCCTCGAGGAAGAGGAGCTGGGCGACGATCAGGGAAGCGCCGTAATCCTCGACCGGGCCGGTGAGGAAGATGATCCGCTCGCGCAGCAGGCGCGAGTAGATGTCGAAGGCGCGCTCGCCGCGGCTCGACTGCTCGACCACCATGGGCACGAGCGCGCTGTTATAATAATCGACCGGATCTCTCATCATCGTGCCCCAGGGCTCCAAGGGGCCCGGCCCGCGCGAATCACGCGGGACCGGGCGAATTCAGCGAACACCGGCGACGCTTAACGCCACCTCACTCGGGGCCCGCTGCCCTTGAACGAGGGCGCGGACCTCATTCCGCCTTGTCGGCGGACGGCTTCTCGTCGGCGGCGTCGGCTTCCGCGTCCTCGTCGGCGAAGAGCGCCTCCTTCGAGACGGGCTCCTCGACAAGTTTGACCTGCGCGAGGACGTGGTCAACCACCTTCTCCTCGAACAGCGGCGCACGAAGCTCGGCGAGCGCCTGTGCATTCTTCCGGTAGAAATCCCAGACCTGCTGCTCCTGCCCGGGGAACTGCCGGACGCGGGCGATCAGGGCCTGGTTCACCTCCTCGTCGGAGACCTTGATATCGGCGCTCTCGCCGACCTGCGCAAGCACCAGACCCAGACGAACCCGCCGCTCTGCAATCTTGCGGTACTCCCCCTGCGCCTTCTCCTCGGTGGTGTCCTCGTCCTCGAAGGACTTGCCGCGGTTCTTCAGGTCTTGCTCGACCTGGGCCCAGACCGAGGCGAACTCCTGGTGCACGAGGCTCGGGGGCAGGTCGAAGGCGTACTTGCCGTCGAGCGCGTCGAGGAGCTCCTTCTTGAGCTTGCGGCGGGTCGCCGCCTCGTAGTCGCTGCCGATGGCCTTGGAGACGGCCTCCCGCAGCTTCTCGAGGGATTCCATGCCGAGGCCCGTGGCGAACGCGTCGTCGATCTTGACCTCGCCCGGGGCCTGGACCTTCTGCACCGCGACGTCGAACTCGGCGTCCTTGCCGGCGAGCTGCTCGGCCCCGTAGGCCTCCGGGAAGGTGACCTTGACGAGACGGCTCTCGCCGGGCTTGGCGCCGACGAGCTGGTCCTCGAAGCCCGGGATGAAGCTGTTGGATCCGAGCTCGAGATCGATGCCCTCGCCCTTGCCGCCCTCGAACTCCGTGCCGTCGATGCGGCCGACGAAGTCGATGGTGACGCGGTCGCCCGCCCCGGCCACCGCATCCTCGCCCTTGTCGGCGAAGGGACGGCTCTGCCCGGCCATGCGCTCCAGCGCCTCGTCGATCTCGGCGTCGGACGGCTTGGCGACGTACTTCGTCAGGCTGACGTCCGAGAGGTCGGCGAGCTCGAAGCTCGGCAGCACCTCGAGAGCGACCTTGAAGGCGAGGTCCGCCTTGGCTTCGAGGGCCTTGTCGACCACGGCCTTGTCCTCGGGGAACTCGATGCGCGGCTCGAGGGCAAGCCGGAGCTTGTTGTCCGTGACGATCTTCTGGTTGGCCTCGTTGACGGCGTTCTGCAGCACGTCCGCCATCACCGAGCGGCCGTAGACCTTGCGCAGGTGCGCCACCGGCACCTTGCCGGGGCGGAAGCCCTTGAGCTGCACCTTGTCCTTCATGCCGGACAGCTCGTTCGTCAGGCGATCCTCGAGCTCGTTGGCGGCGAGGAGCACCTGAAACTCGCGCTTCAGCCCCTCGGAGAGTGTCTCGGTCACCTGCATCGTCGTCTTTCCGCTCTCAAAGTCCGTGTCGTCGAAACTGCGATCGCCCCGGCGCCCGCCATGAACGGAGAGCCCAGGGGCCTGCGGTGAAGCGCTCAAGGCCGGCCGACTCAAAGCGGCAGGGCGGGCCGGCCTTCTGATGATGAAGCCATTCCGTTCCCGACAGCGGCCCTGGTGCGGGCGGAGGGGCTCGAACCCCCACGTCTTGCGACACTGGAACCTAAATCCAGCGCGTCTACCAGTTCCGCCACGCCCGCGAGCGCCTGCGCCCGGCGCGCTTCCGGCCGCCGGAGGGCGGCTCTATAGCATGCAAGCCCGGGCCCGCAGCAAAAAACTTCAGCATGGGCCGCCGCCCCGCCCCGGCGGCTCCGCGCCGCCGGGCCGGCGGTGGCGCCGGGCGGGCGCGACCGCTACAAGCGGCGCACCTTTCCGACCCGGCCCGCCGAACCCGCCCGAGGTGTCATGCCGCAAGCCCCTTCCGTGCCCGCGCCCGAATCACGGGAGGGCCGGCCCTCGCGCCGCGCGCTCATCGGGGGGGCGGCGCTCCTCGGCCTGATGCCGGGAGGCGCGCGCGCCCAGGCGGGCGGGCCGGCCAAGCCCGCAGGTCCCGGAACGGGCGCGGCCGCGTCCGTTGCCGACGCGCGCCCGCTCACCGCGGCCCCGGCGAGGCTGCGTCTGAAGCCGGGGCCCGCCTCCGAGACCGCGATCTGGGCCTTCGACGGCAAGACCGTGCCGCCGGCGCTGCGCGTCAAGCGCGGCGAGAGCCTCCGGCTGCGGGTGGAGAACCGGACGGAGCGCCCGCTCTCGCTGCACTGGCACGGGGTGCGCAACCAGAACGCCATGGATGGCGTCGGCGGCGTCACCCAGGCGCCGATTGCGCCCGGCGCCGATTTCACCTACGCCTTCGCCCCGCCCGATGCCGGTACCTACCTGATCCGCCCGCTCGTGGTCGGCGGCTCCAGCGAGCCATCGGGACGGGGGCTCGCCGGATTCCTGGTCGTCGAGGAGACGACGCCGCCCGCCATCGACCGCGACCTATCCCTGCTGATGCAGGACTGGCGCCTGCAGGAGGACGGCAGCCTGCTGCCCTTCGGCCAGGCGAACTTCGCCGCGGCGGGCGGGCGCCTCGGCAACCTCGTGACGATCAACGGCCGGCCGGTGCCCGAGGCGATCGAGGCCCGGCCCGGAAGCCGCCTGCGGCTGCGCCTCGGCAATGCCTGCAACGCGCGCGCGACGCGCCTGCGCTTCGAGGGGGTGAAGGTCTACGTGGCCGGCGTCGACGGTCAGCCGACCGACACGTTCGAGCCGCTCAAGGCGACGCTGCCCTTCCCGCCCGGCACCCGCTACGACCTCCTGCTCGACCTGCCGGCGGAGCCCGATGCCAAGGCCAGCATCGTCGCCCTCGTGGGCAACGGGCTCACGCTCGCGAGCCTCACCACGAAGGGCGAGCTGGTGAGCGAGAAGCGCCCTCCGATCGGGCCGATCGGCGACAACAAGCTCCTGCCGGCCGAGGTGAAGCTGCAGAACGCCTTTCGGCGCGACGTCGTCATCACGGGCGGCGCCACGCTCAGCAAGGACAGGCCCGAGGCGGAGCCCGTCTACGCGGGCGACCCGACCCGGATCTGGGCCGTGAACGGCGCGACCGGGGCGGCGGGCGCCCCGCCCCTGTTCTCGGTGAAGCGCGGCCAAGTGGTCGTGCTCGCCATCAAGAACGAGACGGCCTTCCCGCAGGCCCTGCACCTGCACGGGCACGTCTTCCGGCTGCTCCACCCCCTCGACGACGGCTGGGAGCCCTACTGGCTCGACACGTTCCAGCTCCTCGAAGGGCGCACGGCCCGGATCGCCTTCCTGGCCGACAATCCGGGCCGCTGGCTGATCAGCGCCACGGTGCTGGAGCGCTTCGATACCGGGCTGTGGACCTCCTTCGAGGTCACCTGAGCCGTTCGATCAGGCCGGCGAGGACGGCCGGCATCAGCTCGGGCAGATCCTCCGCGATCAGGCCGGGGCCGTGGCGGCGCCCGGCATCGCCGTGGAGCCAGACCGCCGCCGCGGCCGCCTCGAAGGGCTCCATGCCCTGCGCGAGGAGGCCCGCGATCAGGCCGCCGAGCACGTCGCCCGAGCCCGCCGTGCCGAGATAGGGCGTGCCGTGATCGTTGATCGCGGCCCGCGCGTCCGGCGCCGCGATGACGGTGTCGGCCCCCTTGAGCACCACGACGGCGCCCGCGAGCGAAGCGGCCCGGCGGGCCCGCTCGAGCTTGCCGAGCCCCTCCTCGGCGGCGGCGGTGCCCTCGAACAGCCGCGCGAACTCGCCCGCATGCGGGGTCAGCACGGCGCGGGCGCCGCCATCGGCGATGTGATCCGCGAGGGCCTTGGCCTGCCCCTTGAAGCTCGTGAGGGCGTCGGCGTCGAGGACGAGGGCGCGGCCGGCCATCGCGGCGACCGCCGCGAGATCGCGGGTCGCCGCGCCCGTGCCGAGGCCGGGGCCGAGCAGCACCGCGTTGAGGCGCTCGTCGACGAGGAGGTCGTCGAGGTCGTCGGCATCGTCGCAGGGGCGCAGCATGATGGCCGTGAGGTGGGCGGCGTTCTCGGGGAGAGCCGCAGCGGGCGAGGCCACGGTGACGAGGCCCGCCCCGATCCGCAGGGCGCCGCGCGCCGCGAGCCGGGCGGCGCCAGTGCGGTGGGCCGGCCCCGACAGGACGAGGGCGTGGCCGCGCGTGTACTTGTGGCTGTCCGCGCCGAGCCGGGGGAACGCTTTCCCCCAGAGGTCCGGGCCGTTCCGGTAGAGGGGCGGCCCGCAGGCGGCGAGGCCCGCCGCGAGCGCGGCCCCGCCCGCGCCGATATCGGCGCAGTGCAGGTCTCCGCAATGGGCGCGGCCGGGCTGGAGCAGGTGGCCGGGCTTGTAGGCCACGAAGGTGACGGTCTCGGTCGCCCGGACCGCGATGCCCCGGACCGCCCCGGTCGTCCCGTCGATGCCGCTCGGGACGTCGACGGCGAGCACCGGGCAATCGGAACAATTCATGACGTCGACCCACGTCCTGGCCGTCCCGTCGAGGTCGCGCGAGAGCCCGGCCCCGAACAGCGCGTCGACGACGAGGTCGAACCCGCCGAAATCCTCCGGCTCGCCGGCCTCGGCCAACGGTCCGGCCCACGCGGCGGCGGCGAGGCCCGCATCGCCCGACAGCCGGGCGCGCATCCCGAGGAGCCGGATCTCGACCGCGTAGCCGGCCTCGGCGAGGCGGCCTGCCGCCACGAAGCCGTCGCCGCCGTTGTTGCCGGGCCCGCACAGGACGAGGATGCGCCCGCCCGGGGGCGCCATCGCCCGCGCCCGCTCGGCCACCGCGGCGCCGGCCCTGCGCATCAGCTCGATCCCCGGGGTGCCGCCCGCGATCGCCGCCGCGTCGACCCGGGCCATCGCCTCAACCGTGAGCAGCCGTGCGCCGTCCATCCGCGAAACTCCCGTATCCCTGCCCGCGCGCCGCTCAGCCGATGCCCGCAAACGTGGCCGGCCCGCCGATATTGCCCAAATGATATGCACGATCTGCACATTCGACAGGCAATTTCGGCGCGTTCCGAGAGAAAACAGCGTGGCGGAGGCCGGACCGGGATGGTAGAAATCGGGCTCAGCGCAGCGCAGCTCAGGCCCGTTCGGCATGAAGAAGATCGAAGCGATCATCAAGCCCTTCAAGCTCGACGAGGTGAAGGAGGCCCTCCAGGAGGTCGGCCTCCAGGGCATCACCGTGATCGAGGCGAAGGGTTTCGGCCGCCAGAAGGGCCACACCGAGCTCTATCGGGGCGCGGAATACGTGGTCGACTTCCTGCCCAAGGTGAAGCTCGAGATCGTTCTGGCGGATTCCCTCGTGGAGGGCGCGGTCGAGGCGATCCGCAAGTCGGCGCAGACGGGCCGGATCGGCGACGGCAAGATTTTCGTGTCGACCATCGAAGAGGCGATCCGGATCCGCACGGGCGAGACGGGCGCGGACGCGATCTAGCCGGACCGTGCGCGAGGCGCGCGCGATGATGTGACCACGCCCCCTCGAAAACGGGGCGGCAATTCCTTATGAACGGCGCGGCTTCTGCGTCGAGCCTCATCAGCGCTGACGATTTCCTGCGCTCGACCTTGACATCTTGACCCCGCGGGCGCGCGCGCTCCGCGGTCGAACCACGGCTGAATGCCGAGACAGAGGAGACTCCCGGGGATGGCTAAGACGGCAACGGACGTCCTGAAGGAAATCAAGGACAACGACGTCAAGTACGTCGACTTCCGGTTCACGGATCCGCGCGGCAAGTGGCAGCACGTCACCTTCGACGTCAGCCTCGTCGACGACGAGATCTTCCAGGACGGCACCATGTTCGACGGCTCGTCGATCGCCGGCTGGAAGGCCATCAACGAGTCCGACATGCTGCTGATGCCGGACCCGGCCACCGCCTGCATGGACCCGTTCTTCTCCGCCTCCACCATGTCGATCGTCTGCGACGTGCTGGAGCCCTCCACCGGCCAGCCCTACTCGCGCGACCCGCGCGGCACGGCCAAGCTCGCCGAGGCGTTCCTGAAATCGTCCGGCATCGGCGACACGGTCTATGTCGGCCCCGAGGCCGAGTTCTTCGTGTTCGACGACGTGAAGTTCGGCGCCGACCCCTACCATACCGGCTTCCAGCTCGACTCGACCGAGCTGCCGACGAACGGCTTCACCGAGTACGAGGGCGGCAACCTCGGCCACCGCATCCAGACCAAGGGCGGCTACTTCCCGGTGCCGCCGCAGGATTCGGCGCAGGACATGCGCGGCGAGATGCTGGCCGCCATGCAGTCGATGGGCGTCAAGGTCGAGAAGCACCACCACGAGGTGGCCTCGGCCCAGCACGAGCTCGGCATGAAGTTCGACACGCTGACGCTGCTCGCCGACCACATGCAGATCTACAAGTACTGCATCCACAACGTCGCCCAGAGCTACGGCAAGTCCGCGACCTTCATGCCGAAGCCCGTCTACGGCGACAACGGCTCGGGGATGCACGTCCACCAGTCGATCTGGAAGAACGGCAAGCCGCTGTTTGCCGGCGACAAGTACGCCGACCTCTCCCAGGAATGCCTCTGGTACATCGGCGGCATCATCAAGCACGCCAAGGCGCTCAACGCCTTCACCAACCCCTCGACGAACTCCTACAAGCGCCTGGTGCCGGGCTACGAGGCGCCGGTGCTCCTCGCCTACTCGGCGCGCAACCGCTCGGCCTCCTGCCGCATCCCGTGGACGACGAACCCGAAGGCCAAGCGCGTCGAGGTCCGCTTCCCCGACCCGATGGCGAACCCCTACCTCGCCTTCTCGGCGCTGCTGATGGCCGGCCTCGACGGCATCATCAACAAGATCGACCCGGGCCCCGCGATGGACAAGGACCTCTACGACCTGCCCCCGCGCGAATTGAAGAAGATCCCGACCGTCTGCGGATCTTTGCGCGAGGCCCTTCAGAGCCTCGACAAGGACCGCGCCTTCCTCAAGGCCGGCAACGTCTTCACGGACGACCAGATCGATTCGTTCATCGAGCTGAAGATGACCGAGGTGCTGCGCTACGAGATGACCCCGCACCCGATCGAGTTCGTGCACTACTACTCGCTCTGAGGACCGGGGGCGGGTGCCGGCCCGCCGCCCGATCGGGACGATCCGCGATGCCGGGGCCTCGAAAGGGCTCCGGCATCTGTCTGTCAGGCTACCGTCGGAAAAAAGGCTTGATATAGAGCTTATAATCCTCTAATAGAACAAACAGTGAACGATCGGGAGAGAACGGTGATGTTGTCGGGGGCGATGACCCTGGAAAGAGCGCGCTGGCTCGTCGCCGCCCTTCGTGTCCGCGTGGCTCTGGCCCGGGCGCAGCACTCCCTGCAGGGCTACAATCGGTCTCAACCGCGTATACCCGGCCGGCGTCCCGGAAGGCGGCCGGTGAACGTTCGTTGACGGCGGCGGATCGGGCGCTGAAGGGGACGGCGGCCGTATCCGGCTCGCCGAGAACGAGACCAGTCGGCAGAAGCCCATCGACCTCTGCGAAGAGGAGGCGCGCGGTGGACATGCGCTGCGCAAGCACGTCGGGAAATCCGACGCGGAACTCGTGAATAGGGTCAGGGCCGCTCGTTACCGGAATCTGTTCGTGACGGTTGCCCGTATGGGCGTCGGGTCGTTCGCCACCGAAGCGGATGCGAATACGTTAGTGAATCGCACGATTTAGGCTAATACCGATGCCATTTGGTAAAAATTGAAAAAAGACGATGACTTCGCGATCCAGCACCGGTTCGGCTACATCACCGGCCGCGAGGCGTTTAGGCCGGATGCCGACGCGGACCCTACATGCAAAATACTTATGATGTCCGTGTCGTGCTTCGACCCGACCCCAGACGAGAACGGGGCTACGGCGTAGTGACCGCTTTTCCCCTCAATCGCGACCCGACCAAGCGATAGGAGACGGCTGTGGAGATACCGGAGGCCTACTCCCACTATGCAGCGAGCTTCTATCCATATCTCGACGAGGAAACCTCGTCTGTAGAAGAATTTATCGCGCGCGGGCTTCGCTTTCTCACGGACGACCAGTTCGACGATCTGCAGGCGTTCCTGCCGCGGGCGCTGGCCGGCGGTTGCAAGACGCCATGGCTGCGCTTGGCGGTCACCGATTGGTATGTCGATCCGAGCGGGTATCGCCGCTTGTTCAGCTTCGTGCATGATCACCTGCGCGACGGGCTGTAGCGCGGCCTGCCGTCCGCGGGCTCCCGATCCGCAACGAGACGCGCATGCTCACCCTCGACCACCTCGCCGTCGTCGCCCCCAGCCTCGCGGAGGGCATCGCGCATGTGCGCGCGAGCCTGGATCTCGACATCCCCGAGGGCGGGCGGCATCGCGAGATGGGCACCCGCAACCACCTGCTGCGCCTCGGCGACGCGCTGTTCCTCGAAGTCATCGCCGTCGATCCGGAGGCGCCGCCCCCCGGCCGGCCGCGCTGGTTCGGCCTCGATGACGCGGCCGCGGTCCGGGCTGACTGGGAGGCCGGGCGGCGGCTGCGGGCCTTCGTGGCGCGCACGCACGACCTCGACGGCCTGCTCGGCCGGCATCCGGACCTGTTCGGGCAGGCGGCGCGGATGAGCCGCGGCGACCTCGCCTGGCGCTTCGCGCTGCGGGACGATGGGAGCCTGCCCGGGGACGGCCTGCTGCCCTGCCCGATGG
Organism: Methylobacterium nigriterrae; assembly: GCF_037106235.1. Lineage (NCBI taxonomy): Bacteria > Pseudomonadati > Pseudomonadota > Alphaproteobacteria > Hyphomicrobiales > Methylobacteriaceae > Methylobacterium > Methylobacterium nigriterrae. The sequence continues at coordinate 31,966 of NZ_JBAWTG010000019.1, forward strand.
ACTGGGGGCCGGCCGGCAGCCCGGCCCGCGCCATGCCGGATCTCGGGGCGCGGTTGACGCATTTCCGCGCGGAGCATCCCGAGCCGTCAAAGGCCACGGCGCTCTACGGCGCCATCGGCCTGTCGGAGGCGCCCGAGATCCGGCCCGGGCCGGCCTTGCGCTTCACCGCGGAGATCGCGACGCCCGCCGGCCCGCGCACCCTGTCCTGAGCCGAGCCGCCCGGGCAAAGGTCCGCCGGTCTGGCCCTGCACGCTGAGAGATTGCCGAGACGCTCCCGGTCCCGGTGATCCGTGTCAGGTGATCCTCGATTCCATGCGCGCCGACCGGCCGTGCGGAACGGGCAGCGCCCGCGATCCGTGCTGTCGAGGACGCTGTCGAAGGCCCCCGTGCAGCGATTCCAATTGAATCGAACGATTCTTACAATTCCAGCGTGCAATTCGCCCCGCACGCGCGGTCACGCGAATATCATCCCGGCCATCACCGAAATTTAGGGACTCCGCCCGCATCTTCGCGGCGTTCATCTGCTTGCCGAACGGCACCCATGCCCTCGCTGAAATCTGTCTTCGGGATCTTCGCCGTCCGGGAGGACGAGCCTGAACTCGCCATCGCGCAGGTGAAGACGCTGGCGCGCCAGATCCCGGTCCTGCACTCGGTCCTGATGCTCGACGCCATCGCGGTCGCCTACACCCATTACGGCGTCACGCCCGACTGGCTGACCCTGCTGCCGCTCGGCGTCCTGCTGACGATCTGCACGACGCGGCTGCTCATCTGGAAGCGGGCCGCCGCCCAGGTGATCGACCCCGCCGAGGCCGTGCGGCGGCTGCGCGGGACGACCCGCCTCACGGCGATCCTCACCGTCGGCTTCGCGGCCTGGGCCCTCCTGCTGACGCGCTACGGCGACGTCGGCACCCAGATGCACGTGCTGTTCTTCCTGACGATCACCATGATCGCCTGCGTGTTCTGCCTGCTGCACCTGCGCTCGGCGGCGCTGATCATCGGCGTGATCGCGCTGCCGGTGACGGCCCTGTTCCTCTTCAACGAGGCCGTCGTGGTCCGGGCGACCGCCCTGAACTACGCGGCCGTCGTCTGCGTGATCGTGTTCGTGCAATCGACCTGCTACCGCGACTTCCGCAGCCTCGTGCGCCTCGGTGCGGAGAACCGGAGCCTCGCCCATACCGACACGCTGACGGGCCTGCCGAACCGGCGCTCGTTCTTCGCGCGGATGCAGGCGACCATCGCGGACAGCGAGCGGCACGCCGGCTGCTTCGTCGTCGGCATGATCGACCTCGACGGGTTCAAGCCCGTCAACGACACGTTCGGCCACCAGGTCGGCGATGCGGTGCTCTGCGAGGTCGGCCGCCGGCTCGAGACGGTGATGGCGAATTCGGGGCTGGCGGGGCGCGGCTGGGCGGCGCGGCTCGGCGGCGACGAGTTCGGGCTCGTCATCGAAGGGGATACCGACCTCGACGCCCTCGGCCGGACGCTCTGCGCGGCGCTCGCCGTGCCCTGCAGGGTGCGCGACGCCACGGCCCAGATCGGCGCCTCGATCGGCTTCGCGCGCTATCCCGCGAGCGCCCGGAGCGTCGAGACCCTGGTGGAGCGCGCCGACCACGCCCTCTACCACGCCAAGAGCCATTGCCGCGGCACCGCGATCTGCTTCACCCACGAGCACGAGGCCCGGCTGCGCAGCCACGCGGCGATCGAGCAGGCCCTGCGCGGCGCCGATCTCGAGGCCGAGTTCGACCTCGCCTTCCAGCCGATCGTCGACGTCCAGGAGGCGAGGATCGAGGCCTACGAGGCGCTGGCGCGCTGGCGGAGCCCGGTGCTCGGCCCGGTCTCGCCGGCCGAGTTCATCGCGGTCGCCGAGCGCAGCGGCCTCATCCAGGACCTGACCCAGGTGCTGCTCCGCAAGGCGCTCCTGGCCGCCCGGACCTGGCCCGAGGCGGTCCGGCTCTCCTTCAACCTGTCGAGCCAGGACATCGCCTCCCCGGAGGGGCTCGCCCGGATCACCGCGGCGATCCTGGCGAGCGGCGTCGCGCCCGGCCGGATCATCTTCGAGGTCACCGAGACCGGACTGATGCGCGACCTCGTCGACGCGCGCCGCGCCCTCCTCGCCCTCGAAGGCCTCGGCGTCCGCATCGCGCTCGACGATTTCGGCACGGGCTACTCGAGCCTCAGCTACGTCCATCGCCTGCCGATCCGGAAGATCAAGGTCGACCGCAGCTTCGTCACCGACATCGGCACCGACCCGGCCTCGCTCAACATCGTCCGGTCGATCCTCGACCTGTGCCGGAACCTCGGCCTCGCCTGCATCGTGGAGGGCGTCGAGACGGAGGCGCAGGCCCGCGCCCTGCGGGAGATCGGGTGCCGCCACATGCAGGGCTACCTGTTCGGCCGGCCGCGGCCCCTCGCCGAGATCGCGGGGGCCTGTCAGCCGATGCCGGCGGGAGGGCCGGGGGCCGGGCTGCTCACGGCCGCCTGAACGGTGGCGTCCGGGGCGGCAGACAGGGCGCCTCCCCTCGGCTAGGCTTCGGTCTCCGCCGTCCCGCGAGCGAGATGTCCCATGCCCCTGGTCTGCCCCGTGATCCTCGGCACCGTCCGATCCGACCGGCAGGGCATCCGCGCCGCGCGCTTCCTCGCCGGGCAGCTCGAGGGGCGCGGCCACGAGGCGCCCCTCGTCGACCCCGAGGTCCTGCGGCTGCCGCTCCTCGACCGGATGTACAAGGAATACCCGGCGGGCCAGGCCCCGAAAGTGCTGGAGGACCTCGCCACGCTGTTCCGGCGCGCGGACGCCTTCCTGATCGTCTCGGCCGAGTACAACCACTCGATCCCGCCCGCCCTCTCGAACACCCTCGACCACTTCCTGGAGGAGTATTCCTGGCGGCCCAGCGCCATCTGCTGCTACTCGGCCGGACAGTTCGGCGGCGTGCGGGCGGCGATGCAGCTGCGCGCGATGCTGCCGGAGCTCGGGATGCCCTCGATCCCCTCGCTCCTGCCGATCCCCCGCATCCACAAGGCCCTCGACGAGGCCGGCAAGCCCGCCGAGGAGCGGCTCGCGAAGGCGGCCGGGCGCTTCCTCGACGAGCTGGCCTGGTATGCCGAGGCGATGCGGGCGCAGCGGGCCGCAGGCACGCCGTACTAGAGCGTTCGACCAGGGCGTTTTCCATGATCTCCGGATCACCAAAAGACGCTCCAACTCTTTATGGCGTCGCATCTTTTGCGCCGAACCGTCGGCCACTTCGGCGCAAAAATGCTCCGGGCATGGGCCCGTTGGCACCGCCCTTGCCACTGCCCCGGCCTGGCAGCCAAGGCGGTGACATGGACGCGATCGCTCGGACGGTGCGGGATCTTCTCGCCAGCCTCGTGAAGGCGGCCCTGATGTCGGAGGACCGCGCCAGCCTGTTCTGGCGCGCGGAGGCCGCGCAGGCGCAGGCCGTGCTCAGCGCCGACCGGGAGGCGGCCCGGACGCTCAAGCTCGACGGGCTCTGGTCGCTCGCGGTGCAGGAGGCCGAGGCGCCGGATCTGCGCGACGCGGAGGGCCGGGTCGCCTTCGGCCTGCCGGCGGCCTGCCCCTTCGCGCTCTCCGAACTCGCCGAACCCGATCTCGACATCGACGCCGCCGTCGAGCGCATCCGGACATCCGCTGCGACGGGCTGACGCGCGCCGCCTGTTGAGGGTTTGCCGGCGGGCGTTGTCCAGCGCGGGGCCCGGCACCATCTTGGGGCGAGCGGGATCTCTCGAACCCTGCCCCTTCCCATCTCAACGCCGCTTCCGAGCACGAGCGGCGCGGCGAGCCCCCTCTTTGGCCAGACGCATCAACCCCCAAGCCGGCGACACCCCCCTCCCCACCCGCGAGCAGATCCTCGCCTTCATCGGCGAGGCCACCGACACGGTCGGCAAGCGCGAGATCGCGCAGGCCTTCGGGCTGCGGGGCGCGGCCAAGATCGGCCTCAAGCGGATCCTCAAGGAGATCGAGGAGGACGGCGCGATCGAGCGCGGCCGCGGAGGCCTGTCGAAGCCCGGGCGCCTGCCGCCCGTGGTGCTGGCCGACATCCGCGCGCGCGACCGCGACGGCGAGTTCCTGGCGGTGCCCGCCGAGTGGGATTCCGCGAACGGCAAGCCCCCGCGCATCCTCGTGCTGAACCCGCGGGGCGGGCGCAAGCCGAAGCGCCCGGCTGCCGGCATCGGCGACCGCGCCCTGATCCGGGTCGAGCCCGAGCCCGGCGAGCCCGGCCGCTACACCGGCCGCGTCATCAAGGTGATCGGCAAGAACAGGGCCGAGGTGATCGGCGTGTTCCGGGCGGGCGCGCAGGGCGGCCGGATCGAGCCCGTCGAGAAGCGCCAGCAGGGACGCGAGATCCTGATCCCGCCGGGCGAGGAGGGGCCCGCGCGCGACGGCGACCTCGTCAGCGTCGCGATCGAGCGCGAGACCCGCTTCGGCCTGCCCAAGGGCCGGGTGCGGGAGCGCCTGGGCTCGCTCGGCTCCGAGAAGGCCGTCAGCCTGATCGCGCTGCACCTGCACAACATCCCGCACGTCTTCGCGGCCGAGACCCTGGCGGAGGCCGACGCGGCGAAGCCCGCGGCCCTGCGGGGGCGCGAGGATTGGCGCGATCAGCCCCTCCTCACCATCGACCCGCCGGACGCCAAGGACCACGACGACGCCGTGATGGCGGCCCCCGACCCGGATCCCGCCAATCCGGGCGGCTTCCTCGTCACGGTGGCGATCGCCGACGTCGCCGCCTATGTCCGCGCCGGCTCCGCCCTCGACCGGGAGGCGCTCCTGCGCGGCAACTCGGTCTACTTCCCCGACCGGGTCGTGCCGATGCTGCCGGAGCGCATCTCGAACGACCTCTGCTCGCTGCGCCAGGGCGAGGACCGGCCGGCGCTCGCGGTGCGCCTGGTGGTCGGCGCCGACGGGGCAAAGCGCCGCCACAGCTTCCACCGGATCATGATGCGCTCGCGCGCCAAGCTCTCCTACGCGCAGGCCCAGAGCGCCGTCGACGGCTACCCCGACGACGCGACGGCGCCCCTGCTCGAGCCGGTGCTGCGCCCCCTCTGGGCGGCCTACGACGCCCTCAAGACCGCCCGCGACAGGCGAGGGCCGCTGGCCCTCGACCTGCCCGAGCGCAAGGTGCTGCTGACGCCGGACGGGGCCGTCGACCGCGTGATCGTGCCCGAGCGCCTCGACGCCCACCGGCTGATCGAGGAGTTCATGATCCAGGCGAACGTCGCGGCCGCCGAGACGCTCGAGGCCGCGAGCCAGGCGCTGATCTACCGCGTCCACGACGAGCCGGCGCTGGAGAAGATGCGGAGCTTGAGCGAGGTGCTGGCCTCGGTGGGCATCAAGCTGCCCAAGGACGGGGCGCTGCGCCCGGCCCTGTTCAACCGGATCCTCGGGGCGGTCGCCGAGACCGAGCACGCCACCTTCATCAACGAGGTGGTGCTGCGCAGCCAGGCCCAGGCCGTCTACGCGGCGGAGAATCTCGGCCATTTCGGCCTCAACCTGCGCCGCTACGCCCACTTCACCTCGCCGATCCGGCGCTACGCCGACCTAATCGTGCACCGCGCCCTGATCACCGCCTGCCGGCTCGGCAAGGACGGGATCTCGCCCGACGTCTCGGTGGCGGAGTTGAACCAGATCGGCGAGCAGATCTCGGGGGCCGAGCGCCGCGCCATGGCGGCCGAGCGCGAGACCATCGACCGCCTGATCGCCCACCACCTCGCCGACCGGGTCGGGGCGAGCTTCGAGGGCCAGATCTCGGGCGTGACCCGGGCCGGCCTGTTCATCAAGCTCGACGAGACCGGCGCCGACGGCTTCGTGCCGGTCTCGACCATCGGGGCCGACTATTACCGCCACGACGAGGGCCGCCACGCCCTCGTCGGCGAGCGCGGCGGCGAGACCTACCGGCTCGGCGACCGGGTCGAGGTGAAGCTCGTCGAGGCCGCCGCCGTCGCCGGAGCGCTGCGCTTCGAGCTGCTCTCGGAGGGGCGGCCCGGTTCGGGGGCGAGAGGCCCCAAAGGCGGCAGGGGAGCGCCCCGCGCCCGCAAGCCGGGCCAGCCCGGCCGTCCGGCCGGCATCCGCACCGGCGGCACCCGCCACCGGGGCTCGCGGCGCTGACCGATTTGGCGTTCCGGGCCACCCGGCCCTACATGGGGATCGCGACGCGCCCCTCTCCCGTGCAGAGGAGGGGCGGGATCGGGTATGCAACCTCTCCGGACAGACCTGATTCTCGCCCGGTCCGCCGACGGGGGTTCGGCCTTTCCCGCTCGCGAGCGGCGCCGGACAACAGGAGCGGCGCGTGAGGGCGGCACACGAGGATGACGGCATGAGGGCGCCCACCGACGAACCCGCCCGCACCGGATGGGTCCGCTCCATGGCCCGCGGCTTCGTCGGGCGCTGCCCGCATTGCGGGAGGGGCCGCATGTTCGCGCGCTTCCTGAAGGTGCGGCCCGCATGCGAGGCCTGCGGGCTGGAGATGCACGGCCACCGGGCCGACGACCTGCCGCCCTACGTCGTCATCTTCATCGTGGCCCACATCGTCGGCTACGTGATCCTCGAGATGGAGATGGGCTACGACGTGCCCCTCTGGTTCCAGCTCAGCTTCTGGCCCGCCGCGACCCTCGGTCTCGCGCTCGGGCTGCTGCAGCCCGTGAAGGGCGCGGTCGTCGGCCTGCAATACGCGCTTGGCATGCACGGCTTCGCCGCGCTACCGAGCGGGCCCGAGGCGTCACGGGGCGAGGAGCCGGGATTTGGATCAGCGGACGATCGAGCCACAGACCCCCGGCCCGGCCTCGGCCGCGCCTGAGCCCGCCCGCCGCCCGGCCCTGCGGCCGCGCGACGCCGCGACCCTGATCCTCGTCGACCGGCGCGGGCGCGCGCCCAAGGTCCTGATGGGCCGGCGCAACCCCGGCCTCGTCTTCATGCCGGGCAAGTTCGTGTTCCCGGGCGGGCGCATCGAGCTGGGCGACCGGCACATGAGCGTTGCCGGCACCCTGCCCGACTACGCGGAGGCCGCGCTCGCCCGGCAGGTGACGCGCCCGCCGCACCATCTCGGCCGGGCGCTGGCGCTGGCGGCGATCCGCGAGACCCACGAGGAGACGGGCCTGCTCGTCGGCACGCGCGCGTACGGGCCGCCCGAGGCGGTGCCGACGGGCTGGGAGGCCTTCCGCGCGCACGGCGTCCTGCCGGACCTCGAGGCGCTCCACCTCGTCGCCCGCGCGGTCACGCCGCCGGGGCGGGTGCGCCGCTTCGACACCCGCTTCTTCGCGGCCGACCGGCGCGCGGTGGCGGCGGAGGAGCCGGGCCGCGTCGGGCCGGCGAGCGAGCTCGTGGAGCTCGCCTGGCTGCCGCTCGCCAAGGCCCGCAAGCTCGATCTGCCCGTCATCACCCGCGCCATCCTCGACGAGTTGGAGGCGCAGATCGCCGTCGACTTCGCTCCGCACCGGCCGATTCCCCACCATTTCGTCCGGCACGGGAAACGCCAGCGCACGTTCCTCTGACGGCGCGCCCGCCGCTGCGCGTTCCCGCGCCGACCGGGTCCCGGCGCCCCTGCCCCATCAGGACGCCCCATGCTCGATACGATTCCCGCCCTCGACCGCACGCGGCTCGCGGCAATCGCGGCGGCGATCACCTGCGTGGCCGTGGTCGGCATCGGCCTGAGCCTGTCGATCCCGCTGCTGTCGATCGAGATGGCCCGGATGGGCGCGTCGAGCACGATGATCGGGATCAACACGGCGGTCTCAGGGATCGCCAGCATCCTCACGGTGCCCTTCGTGCCCCGCCTCGCCGCCCGGACCGGCGTGGTGCGCCTCCTCGTCCTGGCGATCGGCCTCGGAGCGATCTGCCTCGCCGCCTTTCCGATGCTGCGCGGGATCGGCGCGTGGTTCGTGCTCCGCTTCGTCTTCTCGGCTGCGCTCGGCGCCCTGTTCGTGCTCTCCGAGTTCTGGATCAACGAGGCGGCGCCCCCGGCCCGGCGCGGCCTCGTGATGGGGGTCTACGCCACCGTGCTGGCCCTCGGCTTCGCGGTCGGACCGACGCTGCTGGCCGTGCTCGGCACCGAAGGTTTCCGGCCGTATCTCGCGGGTTCCGGCCTGTTCCTCGCCGGCATGGTGCCGCTCGCCCTCGCCCGCGGCCTCTCGCCCGCGATCGCCCGGGGCTCGGGGCGGCGCTTTGCCGGCTACCTGCGTCTCGCGCCCGCCGCCACGCTGGCGGCCCTCGTCTACGGCGCGGTCGAGACCGGTGGCTTCGCGATCCTGCCCCTCTACGGCCTGCGCCTCGGCTACGACGCCGAGACCGCCGCCGGCCTCGTCAGCGCGCTGGCGCTCGGCAACGTCCTGTTCCAGATCCCCTTCGGCTGGCTCGCGGACCGGATGGACCGGCGCGTCGTCCTGCTCGTCGCGGCGATCGGCGGCGCGCTCGGAGCCGCGCTGATCCCGGCGGCCTCCGCCTCGTTCCCCGCGCTCCTCGCGCTTCTCTTCGCGTGGGGCGGCATCGCCGGCACGCTCTACACGGTGGGGCTCGCCCATCTCGGCTCGGTGGTGCGCGGCGCGGACCTCGCCGGCGCCAACGCCGCCTTCATCGTGCTCTACAATGTCGGCCTGATCCTGGGACCGCCCGTGATCGGCGGCGGCATGGACCTCGTGCCCCCGCAGGGCTTCGCCTGGACGCTGTGCGGCCTGTTCCTCGCCTACGGCGCCGTGGTGGCCTGGCGCCTGCGCGCCCCGCCCCGGCCTTGACGAAGCGGACCCGATCGGGCATTGAGCCGCCGGTATTCGGCCGGGCCTTCCCGGCCCTTTTGCGTTTCGCTCTCATGCGGAATGCCGCACAGTTCAGGAGCGCCGCGCCATGGCCAAGGCCGTCACCGTCAAGATCAAGCTCGTCTCCACCGCCGACACCGGCTACTTCTACGTCACGAAGAAGAACTCGCGTACCCAGACCGAGAAGCTCTCGATGAAGAAGTACGACCCCGTCGCGCGCAAGCACGTCGAGTTCAAGGAATCCAAGATCAAGTAAGCCCAAGATCAAGCGGGCCCAAGATCGAGTGGTCCATTGCGGCCGGACGACCGGTCTGACGCTGACGAGCCGCCCCCCGGGGCGGCTTTTTCGTTGGAGCCGGATGCGCGGGCGTCTCGGGCACAGCAGGCCGCTCGCAAGACATCGTTAACCATGATGGACCGATCCTTGCCGGCAGCGACCCGGCGTGATGCGGATCACGGAACCCGCGGGCGAACGGCGCCACGGTGGAACCCACGCCTTGCGGATCGCAGCGCGCCTGGCCGCCCGGACGGGGATCACGATGGGACTGAAAGCTCTCTTCACCGAACATCCGGCCTCGCTGGGCGAGACCTATCCGCAGCACATGCGGGCCTCGCTCGGCTACGCCGTGCCGCTCCTCGGCGCCTCGCTGGCAGCCTTCGTGCACGCGCTGTTCCCGTTCCTGTTCAAGGCAACGGCGAGCGGATCCGTGAAGCGCCTCTACGAGCGCATGACGCGCCGCTGCGCCGGCTGCCCGTCGGGGCGCCTGCATCGCCCCGACCTGTTCGCGCCGCCCTCGCAGGGATCGGCGCTCGATCGCCGGGCGGCATGATCCGCCCTCGCGGCCCGCGCCCGGAGGGCCTATAGCGCTCCTGTGGCAGCAGGGAGACGCAGCATGGCGAGCGAGCGCGAGCAGGCCCGGCCGGAGCCCGGCGAGACGCCGGTTCCGCAGGAGGCGGGGGGACCGGTCACCGCCCTCGACCTGCCGCCCGCCGCCGATCTCTCGCCCGCCATGGCGGCCTATCTCGACAAGTGCCGCGAGAAGCTCGGCTTCGTCCCGAACGTGCTGCTGGCCTACGCGCACGACAGCGCCAAGCTCGAAGCCTTCGCGACCTTCTACAACGACCTGATGCTCGCGCCCTCCGGCCTGTCGAAGCTCGAGCGCGAGATGATCGCCGTCGCGGTGTCGAGCGTGAACCGCTGCTACTACTGCCTGACCGCCCACGGCGCGGCCGTGCGCGGCCTCTCGGGCGATCCCGTTCTCGGCGAGCTGATGGCGATGAACTACCGTGCCGCCGACCTGTCGCCGCGCCACCGCGCGATGCTCGACTTCGCCGTCGCGCTGAGCGAGGCACCCTGGACGGTCGGGGAGGCGCATCGGGACGCGCTGCGGCGGGCCGGCTTCGCCGAGCGCGACATCTGGGACGTCGCGGCGGTCGCGAGCTTCTTCAACATGTCGAACCGCATGGCCTCGGCGGTCGACATGCGGCCGAACCGCTCCTACCACGCTGACGCCCGCGCGCTGCCGCCCCTGACGGAGGCTTAAGGCGGCCCCCGCCCGCCGTTGATGCGGGCCCGGCTTTCTGGTTGTGATGAACCGTGTCTCGTTCGCGTGAGCCGGAGCCGCGTCCCGGCGCTGGAACCCCGATGCCCTCGGTGACCCTGGTCGGGATCGCCAAGAACGAGGGCCGCTACATCGCCGAGTGGCTCGCCTTCCACCGGGCGGTCGGGTTCGGCCCGATCCTCGTCTACGACAACGACAGCACCGACGGCACCGCCGCGACCGTGACCGAGATCGCCCGGCGCGATCCCGGCATCAAGCTGACCGCCTGGCCGACAGGCGACATCTCCCCGCAGGTCAGCGCCTACAACGACTCCCTCCGGCGCGTCGGCACGCCCTGGGTCACCTTCCTCGACATCGACGAGTTCATGGTCCCCTTCGCGCACGGTAGCATCCAGGGCTTCCTCGAGACGGTGCCTGAGGACGTCGCGAGCGTCCACGTGAACTGGCGCTGCTTCGGCTCCGGCGGCCGGGCTTCCGACGCGTACGGGCTCGTGACCCGCGCCTTCACGCGCGGGGCGGAGGTGTCCTGGGACAACCACAAGCACTTCAAGACCCTCGCCCGGACCGAGCTCGCCACGGAGGTCCTCGTACACGACGTGCGCACGCGCGGGGGGCGGCGGGTGCTGTCCGACTTCACGCCGCTGATCGGCAGCTCAGCGGGAGCCGCCGACCGGGTCGCCCACGCGGGCATCCAGATCAACCACTACCAGTCGAAGACCTATCCGGAGTTCCGGCGCCGGATGGCGAACGGCAATGCCGACGCGCCCGCCGGGCACGAGGCGCGCCCGCGCGACGATTCCGCGGAGCGCTTCGCCGCGCTCGACCGCAACGAGGTCGAGGACCGCAGGATCCGCCGCTTCGACCGGGCCCTCGACGCGAGCCTGCGACGGCTGACGGGGCGCGGGGCGTGGCTGCGGGGCCTCGTTCCGGGCTGGCGCCGTGCCGTGCCGTGACGGCGCAGGCCGACGAGCCGCGGATCGCGCGCCGGTCCGGACGCGGCCCCGGGGCGCGATCGCCCTGTCCGGAACCCGATTCGCGGCTGCGTCGTTGGGTGTTCCATTCTCCACCAGGAGGTTCTGCATTGACGAAACTCGCAACTCTGATCGGCCTGAGCCTCGCGGCCGGCACGGCGATGGCGGTCCCTGCGCAAGCCTACGAGTGGGGCGGCGGATCCTGCATCGGCTACGGCTGCGTCCGCGCCATCCACGAGGGCGAATACCGGCCCGTGCGCTCCTACCGCTACGACGAGGAGCGGCCGGCGGTGCGCGTCATCGAGCGGCGCCACCGCGTCTACCGCCACCACGATTGGGACGAGGACGACGACGATTAGGCGCGGCGCATCGCCGGAGAAGGGCACCCCAGGGTGCCCTTTTTCGTGGGGCTCGCGCTCCGGGCAGGGGCAAGCGGAACGGAACGACGGGACATTTCAGCCATGTCAACCTCGCGCGGTTTCACCGCCTTCGCGGCGAAGTTCGCCAAGTGGTCGGGCCACCCGGTCGCCTTCGCGCTCGGGGCGGCCTCTGTCGTCGCGTGGGCGGCGAGCGGCCCCTATTTCCATTTCTCCGACACGTGGGAACTCGTCATCAACACCGGCACGACCATCGTCACTTTCCTGATGGTGTTCCTGATCCAGAATTCGCAGAACCGGGACGGGGCCGCGATCCAGGCCAAGCTCGACGAGCTCATCCGGGCGAGCGCCGCCCAGAACCGCTACATCGGGATCGAGCACCTGACGGAGGAGGAGCTCGACGAGCTGCGCCGGCGCTGCGAGACCCGCGCCGAGGCCGAGCGGCTCGACGATGCCCGCGAGGCCGCCGACGAGGCCGAGGCCCGGGCCCGCGAGAAGGCGGCGCGCGCGGCCGCCAAAGCGCATTGAGGCGCTTTTCCGGTGATGAGTGCCGGCGATGTGCGCGGTGTCACCACGAAACATCTCGCAACGTGGCACGCAATCCCGGCGCAACGGCGCAGCTTTAGCACGTCGCCGGGGTCGGCTGTGAGCAGCCGCCGGGGAGGCTTCCATGGTCACCGAACTGCAATTCCGCCGGATCGTCTTCGTCGTCTTCGCCATGGGCCTCGCGACGGCTCCGCTCCTCAACCCGCTGCTGCCCTGAACCGGCCCGCGGCCTCCCCGTCGCTCGGTACGCGCGCGCGCGTTGCCGGGGCCCTCCCCCGATTCTACCCTCGCCCGACGAGGTCGGGCATGGCGGGCAGAGCGGGCGAGCGCGAACGCAACCTCGGAGGACTCTCCCTCCACATCCTGCCCACCGCCGGCACGATGATCGGCATCTGCACCACGCTGATCGGGCTCGTGAAGATCGCCGAGGTGCATATCGGCCCGAGCCATGTCGACGAGTATTTCGGCCTCGCCGCGCTCCTGTTTCTCGCGAGCGCGCTGACCTCCTACCTCTCCATGCGCGCCTTCACCGGCGACCGCTTCGGCGCGCGGCTCGAGCGGGCGGCCGATCTCTGCTTCATGGCCGGGCTGATCACGCTCTCGGCGATCTCGCTGCTGTTCGCCTACGAGACAATCTGAGGCGCCTCGGGTCAGCGACCGGACGGCGCGGAACGGTCCTCGAACGGTGCCGTTGACCCTGCGCACCAGGAGGCAGCCATGAAAGCCGTGCTCGTCATCGTGCTGCTCGCGACGGGGATATCCCTGCCGGGCCCGGCATCGGCCCAGCGCCTCGAACTGGGGCCGGACGGGCCGGGCGTCGACCTGCGCTCGCGCCGGCAGCGCGACCTCGACCGCGAGGATGCCCGGCGCGACCGGCAGGAGATGCGCCGCGACCGCGATCTCGACGACGATGACGAGGATGACGACGGGCCGCCGCCTCGCCGGCGGTGACGGCGGCCGGTTGCCGGCCGATGCCTCCGCGAGCCGCGCTCAGGCGGCCTGGGCCTCCACCCGGTTCCGGCCCGTATCCTTGGCCCGGTAGAGGGCGAGGTCGGCGCGCTTGAGCATGTCGCTCGCCGACGCGTCGGTGGAATCCCGCACGGCGACCCCGATCGAGACCGTGACGTTGACGCTCCGGGTCGCCCGCTGCACCGAGAAGGGCAGCGCCTCGACCCGCTCGCGGATGCGCTCGGCGATGAGCTGCGCCTCGGGCAGCGCCACGTCCGGCAGGATGATGACGATCTCCTCGCCGCCGTAGCGCGCGACGATGTCGATGAGCCGCGTGTGCAGGCGGACGCGGTCCGCGAAGGTGCGCAGGACCTCGTCGCCAGCCTCGTGCCCGTAGGTGTCGTTGATCGACTTGAAACGGTCGATGTCGAGGATCAGCGCCGCCACGGGGCGCTGGCGAGCCACCGCCTCGCCGAACAGGATTCCGAGATGGCTGTCCAGGTAGCGTCGGTTGTGGAGGCCCGTGAGCCCGTCCGTCACGGCGAGTTCCATCGAGGCCTGGACGGCGCCGCGCAGCACCTCGGAGAACCGCCGGCGGCGCACCTGCGTGCGCACGCGCGCGACGAGCTCGTTCCGGTCGACGGGGCGCAGCAGGTAATCGTGCACGCCGAAATCGAGGCCGCGCACGATCCGGGCCCGGTCATGCGGCTCGGCCATCATGATCAGGGGCACGTTGCGGGTGCGGTCGAGCGAGCGCAGCTGGCTGCACAGGCGCAGGCCGTCGAAGCCCTCGAGATCGAGGCTGACCAGCACCGCGTCGAAGGCGCCCTCGGTCGCCGTGAGGAGAGCACGGTGCGGGTCGGGCTCGATCGTGACGACGTGGTGCTGACCGAGCGAGGCCGCCATGCGCTCGGCGGCGCCGCGGCGATCCTCCACCAGCAGGAGGTTGGCGTTGAGCCCCGTCTCGGCCGTGGCCAGCGCCAGCGGGTCGCCCATGCCGAAGTCGCGCGACTGCAGGGCGCGGCTGCGCAGCTCGTCGGTCACCGCCTTCAGGCGCACGAGGCTGCGCACGCGGGTGAACAGGGCGGTGTCGTCGATCGGCTTCGTCAGGAAATCGTCGGCGCCCGCGTCCAGCCCCCGCAGGCGGTCGGAGGGCTGGTCGAGGGCGGTGACCATCACCACCGGCAGGTGGGCGGTGACGGGATTGTTCTTGAGCTGGCGGCAGACCTCGAACCCGTCCATGCCGGGCATCATCACGTCGAGCAGGACGATGTCGCAGAGGCCCTTCTCGCAGATCGCGATGGCATCCGGCCCGTTCATCGCCGCGACGACATCGAAATATTCCAGCGACAGCTTCGTTTCGAGAAGCTTCACGTTGGGAAACAGATCATCGACGATCAGGACGCGGGCCGACATCGTTTCTCGCGCTCAGGTTGCGTAACGACGAATCTGACCCGTTTTGCGAGTACAGACTATCCGCCGAGACTCAGCGGCTCTCGTCAAGATACGCACGAACGGTTGCCAAAAACTTCGCGACCGAGATCGGCTTGGACAGATAGGCCTCGCAGCCCCCCTCGCGAATGCGCTCCTCGTCACCCTTCATGGCGAAGGCCGTGATGGCGATGACGGGAATATCCTTGAGATCGTCGTCCTCCTTCAGCCACTTCGTGACTTCAAGGCCGGACACCTCGGGAAGCTGGATGTCCATCAGGATGAGGTCGGGATGGTGGGCGCGCGCGAGCTCGATCGCCTCGATGCCGTTCGCCGTCTTGAGGGTGGCGTAGCCGTGCGCTTCCAGGAGGTCGTTGAAGAGCTTCATGTTGAGCTCGTTGTCCTCAACGATGAGCACCGTCTTCTTCATGGCCCATTGTTCCCGGTGCGCACGGCGCTCATTCTTTAACGGACTCTTCGCCCGTCCAATCGCTTTGTAAGTGACACATGTTGATGAAACGCAAATCCGTTCAAGACGATGAATCCGCTCTGTCCCTCGCGGTCGAGGTCCTCGGCTGGCTCGTCGCCGACGAGGAGCGGCTGTTCCCGTTCCTCAACGCGAGCGGCCTGACGCCCGACAATCTGCGGGCGAGCGCCCGCGACCCGGGTTTCCTCGCGGGCGTGCTCGATCACGTGATGGGAGACGAGGCGGTGCTGACGGCCTGCGCGGATGGGCTCGGCGTTCCGCCGGAGAGGATTGCGACCGCCTGGCGCCGCCTCGGGCCGCCGGAGCCGGAGGATTTCTGAGGGCGGCGCCGGGAGCGCAGCTGCGCCTCCGGGACCGGCGCAGGATCTCCGGCGCTTCGCTCTCACGGCGTGCAGGGCGCGCCCTCGACCTTCTCGATATCGAGGCGGGTCATGTCGCCCAGGATGGCGAAGTCGCCGTAATCGAGCTTGAGGTTGCCGCTGACGCCGTTCTCGTAGAGGTCGAAGGTGAGCGTGTAGATCGGCGTGCGCTCCCCCTCCCCTTGCGTGAAGTAGCTCAGCGTCACGGGCCAGTGCGGCACGACGGCCATGGGGCCGTCCCGCAGGGGCCTGTCGCGCTCGCTGCCCGCCGCGCTCGTGGGCGCCGCGCCCTGCGACGTCGCGGCCTGGCGACCGATGACCGCCAGCGTGTCGTAGATCTTGCGGCCGTCGTCGGACCCGTCGAACACCTTGGCCGAGAGCGTGGTCTCGCCCGCGCGCGCGGCCTCGACCAGGCGACGCATGTGGAGGCTCGGGAACAGGACCGCGCCCGCGTCGCCGATCTGGTCGCGCTTGGGCTCCTTCAGCCTCACCTTGAGCCCGCCGGCCCCAGCATCGGCGGTGCCGTCGATCGAGGGGCTCGCGACGCCGTTCAGGACCGTGGTGGTCTTGAAGCGGAAATCGTGGCCGTCGCCGCTCTCGAAGGTGGTGTTGCGCAGGTCCGAGGTGCGGCTGCCGGTCTCGCCGCTCTCCAGCATTGTGACCTGCCGGGTCTGCATCGTGTAACCGCGGCAGGCGTCGCCCTTGAAGTCGATCACGATGCGCCCGCGCGCGCTCTCGACGGCGCGGGCGCCGCCGCTCGAGGAGAGCGCGAGGTCGTAGACGGCGCGGTGGCTCGCGAGCGTCACGGGCGCGGCCTTGGCCGGCTGGCTCTGTGCGGCGGGTGGGGCGGCCGAGGGCGCCGCGAGGGCGGCGCCGCCGAGGCTCGTCGCGAGGAGGCAGGCGGAGGCGAGGCGCAGCGTCATGGAATCTCCTGGATGGCCCCACGGGGCGGGGGCGCGGCGTGGGCACCGTGCCGAGAGATAGGTTTGCGCCGGAAACCGGGCAATGTTCGGGCCAGTTCAGCGGTGTCCGGCGGCCTCAAGCCGGAGCGGCGCCGCGAGGGCGGCGGCCCCGCGCCAGCATCCTGGGGGTTCATCGCCGAGGCCGGTTTGCGGCCGATGCGATTATCCTTATGTTAAGGAACGCAGAAAATTCCGTGATCGGGGGAGGCGCGATGCTCAGCGGCTCGGCAGTCTTGCGGGTCTCTTTGCTGCTCGTTGCAGCCGGCTGCCTCGCGGCGCTCGTCCAGTTCTACTGGCCGCATTCGGCCGTCGAGACCGCGCCGGCCCCGCGCAGCGCCCCGCCCGCGCGGCCCGTGCCGGCCGAGCCGCCGCGGGCCGAGATGCGCCGGGTCGAGCCGCCGCCCGCCGCGACGGCTCCGCCTCCCGTGCCGGCGCCGGAAGCGAGGCCGGGGGATCCGGCCAAGTCCGCCCAGGCCGCCCCGCCTCCCGTCAGCCCGCCTCCCGTCAGCCCGCCTCCCGCCAGCCCGCCTCCGGCCGAGCCGGCTCCCGCCCCGCCCATCCCGGCCGCGCCGGCACCTGCCCCGCCGCCGGCCGCGAGCATCGAGCCCGGCGAGACCGCTCCCGGCGAGCCGGACGCGCCCGCGCCGCGGGCGGTGGCGCTCGTCGACCTCAACACCGGGACGCTCGCGGAGCTGAACCGCCTGAAGGGCGGCGGCAATATCGGCCGGGCCATCATCCAGCGCCGCCCCTACACCTCGGTCGACCAGCTCCTCAGCAAGCGCGTGCTGAGCCGGGCCACCTACGAGCGAATCAAGGATCAGGTGGTGGTCCAATGACGGGCGGCCGGACCCGGCCACCGGCGCTCTGGCGCGGCCCGATCCGGATGCCTATGGTGCTCGCCCGCACGATCGACCCGTCCACAGGCCGAGGATTGTAGCATGTTCACCCAAACCGGCAGCGCGATCCTGCGCGATGACCTGGGCGTTCAGGAAACGACCGAGACGGACAACGTCGTCCGCTGGGACGGCGAGCGGCTCTACGTGGAGCACGACGTCTACCACAACGGCCAGCTCGTCCATCGCAAGTACCGCCGCAACGTCACGGAGCCCGTCGCGCGGGCGCTCCTCGCCCTGATCAACCGCACCACGCAATGAGGGCGGCGGCCCGGCTCGTCGGGCTCGGGCTGCTCCTGCCGGGCCTCGCGGGCCCGGCCGCCGCGCAGGTCAGAGTCCTGTACGTCGCGCCCGAGCGCTTCACCGATGCCGAGAACAGGATCGCGTCCGGCCAGCCGCTGCGGGCGACGCTCGCCGAGATGACCCGCATCCTCGAGGATCTCGGCCGTCGCCGCCTCGGCTCGGGAGAGAGCCTGGAGATCACGGTCCTCGACATCGACCTCGCCGGGTTCGAAGAGCCGGGCCCGCGGATCCCGACCGTGCTGCGCGTGGTCCGGGACTCGTCGCCGCCCCGCATCCGCCTCGCCTACGTGCTCCGGCGCGGCGGGCGCGTCCTGGCCCGGGGCGAGGAGACGCTCACCGACATCAACTTCCTGCTCAATTCCAACCCGCGCTTCTCCTCCGGCCCGCTCTACTACGAGCGCGCCCTGCTGCGGGACTGGTTCGCGCGCCGCTTTCCCGGCTGAGGCCGGCACGCGCCCGCGCATCCGCGGGCCGATTGCGCTGTTATGCTCCCGCCGGGCGCGCGAGGGCCGGTGCAGGAGGCCAGACCGCATGAGACGCATCGCCCAGATCTCCGACCTGCATTTCGGCCGCACCGACCCGGCCGTCGTCGAGGGGCTCGTGCGCGAGCTCAACGAGGATCGGCCGGACCTGATCATCGCCTCGGGCGACTTCACCATGGCGGCGCGGCGCGTCGAGTACCGGGAGGCCCAGCATTTCCTGAACCGCCTGCCGAAGCCGTGGATCGCCGTGCCGGGCAACCACGACATCTCGCCCTTCCACCTGATGCAGCGCTTCGTGAGGCCCTTCGCGCGCTACCGCCGCTTCATCGCCGCCGACACGCAGCCGACCTACCAGGATGACGAGATCGGCGTGGTCTGCCTCAACACGGTGCGGACCTGGGCGCCGGAGCGCGACTGGTCGCAGGGCAAGATCCACCGCTGGCAGATCGCCGGCGCGGAGGCCCGGCTCAGGACGATGCCCGCGCACCTGTTCAAGATCGTGGTCGGCCACCACCCGTTCATGCCGCCGCCCTGGGACGAGGAGGCCCGCCTCGTCGGCCGCGCCGACAAGGCGCTCGCCGCCTTCCGGCGCTCCGGCGTCGGACTCACGCTCGCCGGCCACCTGCACCGGCACTACGCGCGCTTCGCCGAGGCCGACGGCGCGGGGCCGGAGCGCGTCGCGGTCGATCGCGGCAGCATGCAGGGCGGGCGCGGGCGGCTGCTGGCCGTGCAGGCGGGCTCGGCCACCTCCACGCGGCTGCGCGGGAACGAGCCCAACGCCTACAACCGCATCCGCATCGAGGACGGGCTCGCCACCGTGACGGTGCGGCTCTGGAACGGCCGCCACTGGCAGGATGCGGAACAGGTCTCCCCCCGCCCCGGCCGCGAGCCCAGCTGAAGGCCGCCTCGCCGCCGGTGCGAACCGATCGTTTGAAGTCATACGAAAGAGAGGTAAAAAAGACGATCAACATTTGTTAGGGACGCTACTGTACGGAGCAAACATTCCTGCATCGTCTTGATATTGACACAAATCAACACCCAAAAATTGTCTGTCCGAACATGGCATTGAGCCGTGAAGATTGGGTCATTGCGTCTCGATTGCATTGGAGCGCTCCATGAAGACACTGCGAATGGCGGTCGCTGCGGCAGCACTCGGCTGTTTCATGGGGATGCCGAGCGCGGAGGCCGCGCAATGCCGGCCGGGCAAGCTCTATCGACCCTCCCGCGGCATCTGCGTCACGGAGGCGGCGTTCCGGCGCGACGTCGGGCGTGTCCATCGGCACCGGGCGACCCGGCATGCGGGCCGCCGGCACGAGCGGGTGAAGGTGGTCTACGTCGAGCGGAAGGTGCCGGTCTACGTCGAGCGCGAGGCGCCGCATCCTGCGCCGGCCGAGGCCGCCAAGGCGCCTGCCGGGCCCGTCAAGGCACCGGCCGAGTCCGTCAAGGCGCCGGTCGCCGCGACGCAGACGGCGGCGGCCGTGCCGCCCGCGCCGGTTCCCCCGGTCGCGTCGCCGCAGGCCGCCGCGCCCGCCATGGCCGAGGCCCGGCCGCCCGAGGCGGAGGTGCGGACGATCGCCGCCGCCATCCCGTTCGAGACGGTCGGCAAGCAATCCCTCAACCCGCTGCCGCCGAGATCCCGCGGCTGGGAATGGGTGCGGTAGAGCGTGTTGCGGACAGTGGGATCCGTTTTTTCGAGAGCGTCATGCGATCGGGGAGATCCGGCAGCCTCGACCGCCCGTACGGCTCCGCTCAGCCCCCCGTCCAATCGTGGCCCGCGATCACCGCCTCGGCCGGGCGGCGCCAGGTGGCGGGCTGGTCGGCCGCGCCGGTTCCGAGGGGGCATTGCACCATGACGCTGTCGCACCAGCGCCCGAACCGGTAGGCGACGGCCGGCAGGCGGCCGACGCGGGCGAAGCCGCAGGCCTCGTGGAGGCGCAGCGACGCCTCGTTCTCGGCGTCGATGTAGCCGATCATCTGCCGATAGCCCCCGGCCGCGCAGGCCTCGACCAGGGCCGGCAGCAGGCGGCGGCCGATCCCGGCCTGCAGATGCTCGCGGTGCACGTAGATCGAGTGCTTGAGGGTGTAGCGATAGGCCGGGCGCTTGCGGAACGGTACCGCGTAGGCGTAGCCGGCCACGACCCCGGCACGGTCCGCGACGAGGTGGGGCAGGCGCTTCTTGCGCATGCTCTTGCGCCGCTGCTTCAGGTCGTCGGGCATGAGGCGATCCTCCTCGTAGTCGCCGACATCGCCGAGGCCGCGCCCGATATGGTGGGCGTAGATCGCCATCATGGCGGGGACATCGGCATCCGAGGAGGGGCGGGATCACGATGTCGGGGCCGTGGCGCCCCGGCAGCCCGCCATCCATCAGGCGCCCTCGCGCAGCACGTAGGTGTGGAAGCGGATCCGCCCGTCCGGATCGACCTCGCGGTAGACGCCTTGGATCTCGGCCTCGAAGCCCGGGAACAGATTCGCGGCCCGCTCGAACATCTTGAAATAGTCCAGCATGGGCTTGGCCCGCGCGTCGAGACGCTCGCCGGGCAGCACCGTGCCGATCCCGGGCGGGTAGACGAGAAGCAGGGTCGTCGCCACCCGCCCCTCGGCTTCCGCGATCGGCACGTAATCGACCCGGTTGCGGGTCAGCATCTGGGCGGCGTCCTTCGGCGCCATCACCATCTCGGGCAGGTGCCCCGGCTCGAACTGGCGGCGCTGGAGCGCGCTGGTGCCGGCGTCCCGGTGGAAGGCGTGGAAATCCGCGCAGAGGTCGCGCAGCCGCACGCCGCGATAGCGGCTCGGGCGCCGCCGGACGAAATCGGGCATGGCCTCCTCGAGCGGCACGTTGTCGTCGTGGAGCCGCTTGAAGGCGACGAGGCCGGAGATCAGCGTGCCGGCCTTCGACGATTCCACGCCCGGCGTCAGCAGGAAGAGGAGCGAGTTGAGGTCGTTCTTCTCGGGAACGATCCGGTTCTCGCGCAGGTATTGCGCCACGATGGGGGCCGGCACGCCGTGCTCGGCATAGGCGCCCGTCGCCCGGTCGAAGCCCGGCGTCAGCACCGTGAGCTTGTTCGGGTCGGTCATCGCGTAGCCCGGGCCGACATGCGTGAAGCCGTGCCAGGAGGCGCCCGGCGCCAGTTCCCAGTGGCGCGGCTCGCTCGCGAGCTCGTCCGTCGAGAGGCTCTCCCAGGGCACCTCGGCCCCGTCGGCGCCCCGCACCACGTCCGGCACGAAGGGGTCGAAGAACCAGCGCTCGCGCGGATCGCCGCCCTCCTTCTCCTCGAACTCGCGGCGGATCGCCCGCACCTTCTTGCGCCACTCGATGCCGAGCCGGATCGTGTCGTCCCACAGGATCATGCCGGAGCGCCCCTTCATCATCTGGGCGCCGACGTCGAGGGAGGCGAAGAGGGGATAGAAGGGCGAGGTCGAGGCGTGGACGAGGAAGCTCTCGTTGAGCCGCCTGTGCTCGACGCGCCGGGTCTGGCCGCGGATGTGGCTGTCCTTGGTGTGGATCTGCGAGGCCTGGGAGAAGCTCGCGAGCTGCTTATGGGTCGATTGCGTGGCGATGATGCCGGGCGCCGTCTCGTCGAGGCCCTTGAACCCCATCGCGAAGCGGCCGGCGAAGAGCGGGTGGAACTTCATGAAGCCCGCCCAGGCCTCGTCGAACAGGATGTAGTCGCACAGGTGCCCGATCCGCTCCAGGATCCCTTGCGCGTCGTAGATCGTGCCGTCGTAGGTGCATTGCTCGATCACGGCGACCCGGAACGGGCGCTCGCGGCGCCACGCCTCCCTGTCCCGAACGAGCGGGTTCAGCCGGATCTTCTCGCGGATCGCCGCCTCGTCGAGGGCTTCCGCGTAGATCGGGCCGATCAGCCCATAGGCATTGCGGTCGGTCTCGAGGAAGATCGGGATGCCGCCGCCGAGGAAGAGGGCGCCGTGATGGGCCGCCTTGTGGTTGTTGCGGTCGAACAGGACGAGGTCGCCCTCGGCCACGAGCGCCGAGAGCACGATCTTGTTCGAGGCCGAGGTGCCGTTGAGGACGAAGTAGGTCTTCTCGGCGCCGAAGATCTGCGCGGCCTCCTTCTGCGCCTTCAGCGCCGGCCCTTCGTGGGTCAGCAGATCTCCCAGGTCGAGGACGGAATTATCGAGATCATCGCGGAAGATGGCTTCCCCGAGATGCTCGACGAAAATACGCCCGATCGGCGAGCGATTGTAGAAAATGCCGCCGTTGTGGCCCGGGCAGGTCCAGAGCTGGTTGCCCTTCTCGGCATAGTCGACGAGCGCGCCGAAGAAGGGCGTCTTCAGGGTCTCGGCGTACTGCGTGACGCGGGAGACGAGGCCGCGGGCGATGAATTCCGGCGTCTCCTCGGCGAGGAAGATGTAGCCGTCGATGAAGTCGAGGAGCTCGACCGGGATGTCCTCGAGGCGCTTGCGGCGAACCATGATGACGATCGGCATCTCGAGGCCGCGCCTGCGCATCATGTTGATGAGCGCCGCCGCCTTGCCGTCGAGGCCGCGCTTGCCCCAGTCGACCACCATGCAGCCGATGGCGGCGTCCGTCTGCACGGCGATCGCCGCGTCCTCCACGCGCCGCGCCCGCACCACCTCGAATCCCCGCCCCTCGACCGCGGTCACGATCTGCTGGACGCGCACGCCTTCGAGGTCGTCCGGATCGAAGTTCGGCGCGCACATCAGCACCGTGAAGCGGCGGTGGAAATCCATGAATCCGAGGTTCCCTGATCGTCGAGGCGCGCACCCTCGGGCGGGTCTGTGACGCTCGGATGACGGGCGGGCATCCCGACGCGGCCGGAGCGCTCCCGGAGCGAGGCCCGGTCGGGTGGGGCCGCGCCCCGCGTTGCCGATGCCGCACGCTCCCCGGTTCGAACCGGCATCCGCTTCGGCGGGGAGCGCGAGGCGCTACCGCCGCGCGGCGACCTTCTCGGCCTCCCGGGCGAGCCGCAGGGCGCGCAGGCGCTGCGTCTTCGCCTCGACGGCGGCCTGCGCCGCGTCGTGATCGGCCCAGGCCGCGGCGCCCGCGATCTCGCGCTCCTGCTGCTTCGCGGCCCGAGTTTCGGCCCTGTCGCGGATGCCGCTGTCGTTCGCCATCTCGGCTCCTCTTCTGGATCGTGTCGGCGGGATCGTGGCGGGAGAAATAGGGCGCGGGCACGAAAAGGCTCGCCCGAACCCGCCCGGCGCCCGGAACCGGGCTCCGCCACGCGCCTTCTCCATGCAATTGTTGGTTGAGGAGACCGCGATGGATCGAGAGCCGAATGCCCCGCAGCGCCCGCACGCCTCCGCCAGTGCGGCCAGCTCCGACAGGGAGGGCCCGGCGGAGGCCGCCCCCGGTCCCCATTCCCCGCCGCCGGCCACCTCGGATCGGGGCGGCCCGCAGAGCGGCGGCTACGAGGAGGGCCAGCGCGACCGCACCCGGTCGAATCGGAAGGGCGGCTACGGCGCCGGCTGAGCGCGGTCCCGGCCGTCGAGCGGTCGGGACCCGGCCGAGCGGCAACGGATGACGGGCGTGAGGAGAGACGGATGATCCTGGGCGTGACCGGTCTGCACGGATTGGAGCAGCTTTTCGTGGCCGAGCCGATCGCGCCGGGCGAGTTCGGCGTGGCGGTCCGGCAGGGCGGCGATCAGATCGTGCTGATCCGGTTGCGGGACGGCTCAGAGGCCGACGCCCGCGAGCTGGCGGCACTGCTCACGCGGCGGGTGCGCGCCGTGATGACGCCGTCGGTGGTCCAGGCCATGCTCGAGGAGGCGATGGCCGAGCCCGGCCCCGCCTGACGCTGGGGCCGCAACCCGGCACCACGATGCCGCGCCGGACCGGATGCCGTGCCGCGCAGCCCTCTCGGAAGCCGCCCCTCAGCATCCGACGCACACGGGCCTGGCCGCGTCGATGCCCGCGCGGAGAAGCTGGCTCATCCGCGCATCGCGGTCCCGCTCCCGAGGATCGCCGTCCGGCTCGGGAGCCCGTTCGGGGAAGGGCGCGCCGTCCGGTCGCGGATCGCCGGCCGCCTTCCGGAAGCGGCTCGCCAGCATCGAGGCCTCGGAGAGATCAGCCGGGCGCTGCCGCTCCCAGCCCGCGCGCGCGATCTCCGACCGCCGCAGCGCGGCGATCGGATCGATCCCGGAGCTGGGTTCCCAGAGAGGGGCGGGCACGGCGCGGCCCGCGCGGTGCCCGACTGCCCGATGGGATAGGAGGATCGTGCCGGGCTGCGCGCCCCGCGGAAGGGACGCGTATTGCGCCGGCCCCTTGAACAGCACCGAGCAGCCGCTCATCAGTATTAGGACGGGAAGCCCGACCAAGATCCGTAGCACAGCCATACCCGCAAACCTGGGGGGCGGGGTTAAGCTTGGCAATTCAACGGGGCGTTTCATCACCAGCCGCGTCGAGTTTTCCTGACTTGGTGCGAAACCGCGCCACTCGCCACGGCGGCGCGGGTCGGAGCCGCCCGCGCGCCTCGGGAAGCCGCGCCTCGGCACTGGCTCCGTCG
The DNA here is from genome assembly GCF_037106235.1 of Methylobacterium nigriterrae. Classification (NCBI taxonomy): domain Bacteria; kingdom Pseudomonadati; phylum Pseudomonadota; class Alphaproteobacteria; order Hyphomicrobiales; family Methylobacteriaceae; genus Methylobacterium; species Methylobacterium nigriterrae. Next base: position 56,532 of record NZ_JBAWTG010000019.1, read on the forward strand.
GCACCGGGACGGTCCGGCGCAGGCGCGGCGGTCTTACTTGAGCGTGTCGGCGCCGACCTTGCAGATCAGGGCGTCCTGGTCGCCCGTGCCGCCGCTGCAGCCGATCGCGCCGACGATCTTGCCGTCCTGCACCAGCGGGAAGCCGCCGGGGGACGCGGCGAGCAGCGGGTCGAGGGTGCCGATATAGGGATGGCCGGTCTCGAACTGATTGTAGAAGACGCGGCTCTCCCGGCGCCAGCGGGCCGCCGTCCGGGCCTTGTTCTGCGAGATCGTGATCGAGGCGAGCTGCGCGCCGTCCATCCGCACGAAATGCAGGAGGTCGCCGTTCGGGTCGACCACGGCGATGTTCATCTTCCAGTTCCGCTTCCTCGCCTCGGCCTCGGCCGCCGCCAGCGCGTCCTTGGCCCGGTCGAGCGAGATGGGCGCCCCGTAGGGCACGTCGTAGGGCATCTTGTCCGGGGTCCCGCCCGAGGGCGGCTGCGCGGGCGGCGGGGCGGCCGGCGGCGTGCCGGGCTGCTGCGCGAGCGCCTGGCCGAGCGTGAGAACGAGAACCGCCGGTACGGCGGCCCAGAGCGAGGCGCGCATGGTCATCTCCCTGTCGCCGCGGCCTCATGGAGCGGGCCGCTGGCTCGGGCATGCGAGCGCAGAGCCGCGACATCTGTCAAGCCGGAACAACTTGCAATCGAAGACAGATGGGCGCCTCCGTGAACGGCCCCGAAAGCTGCCAGCCCGCCGCCTCGACGGTCGAGGCTGCAGCGATGACAGTCTTCGGCCTCCCGTGATTCCTTCATTCCGACGGCTCTGTCGCCGACGCTGCATCGGGTCCGGGCTGTGAACGTTGCGGAACAGGCTAAGGTTCGCGGCCGACAGGCCGGGAGGATGCGGATGAGGGGTTTGTGCGGGGCACCGCTCGCGTGGGAGCTGCTTTCTTGGGCGCTGCCGGGGCCGGCGCTGCCCGGGGCGGAGTGAGGCGTCTCGGCCGGGTCGGGCCGGTCAGCAGCCGCGGCAGACGCCGCCCATGGTCCGCTTCATCTTCGCATCCCAGGACTTCTGCTGCTCGGCCCTGTCACGGCCGAGCTTGTCCATCTCGGCCTGGTTCTTCTGGACATCCGGGCTGCCGGGATCGCCCACGGTCGCGGGCGTCGGCTGCCGGTGCGCAGGCGCGGGCGCGGCCGCCAGGGGGCCGCCGAGTAGGAGGAGAACTGTCGGGACGCGCAGCATGAGCCGCCTCCGGAATGGCGCCGGGACGCATCCTAGCACCGGAGCGCGGAACGTGCAGGCTTCCGGCCGATCCGTACGGCCGCGGAGGCGCCTCCCGACGCTTGCCGACCCGCTGGCGGGGCCTATCATCACCGTGAGTGTGTCGAACGACGAGGGAGGCGTGGGGCGATGGCATTCTTCGTGGGCATTGGCGGCCCCTGGATCGTGCTGATGATCCTCGATCTGCTGGCGACGAAACGGACGCTGGACCTGTCGCCCTCGGAGCAGGCCCAGGGTTGGCAGCGGCGGCTGGAACATCTTCTGCGCAGGCGCGAGACCGCGCCGCGGCCGGCCCGGCTGCCGGGCTGACGCCCGTTGCGGGCGCGATCCGGAACGGACGGACGCCGGCAGGGTGGCCTGCGCCGCGCCGTTCCGGTCCGACCCGGGATTCGAGACGAGCCAGGGGAGACGGGATTGGCGGCGAGCAATCGGCAGAATACCGAGCTTCTGTTCACCCTCGCGGATGCCACGTGGCGCCGGGCGATCGCCGATCGGTTCGGCGAGGAGGCCGTGGAGACCTACCGCTACCGGCAGGCGGGTCGCGGCGAGCCCGGCACGGCCCTGCGCCGGGCCTACAACATGCGCGAGCGCGCCTACCAGTTCTGGCTTCGCGCGCGCGGGCTCGGCGATGTCCGACACGCCCCGCGCGTGACCGGCCAGCGGGAGCGCTAGCCGGAGGCATGCCGCCGCAGCCCATCCTGCGCGCCTTCCCGGTCTAGGCCGGCCGCACCCACGCCGGCATGCGTGAAGGTCAGAGGTCGCGCGCCGTTGCTTTAAGCCCTTTGCGCCCGCGCCGCCGTTGCCGTGAACCGAAAGGGGACTTTACAGGAGCCCGCATCGGCTCGCCTGATAGAGGGAACCGGGGCGCTCGTCCGAGCCCTCGCCATCCGGACCCGAGGCGATGACGACCCATGCCGCAGCGCTACCACTTCAGGTTGGTTTGTGCCGATGCGACGATCGAGGATCCGATCGGGGTCGAGGCCGACAGCCTCGAGGTCGCGCAAGAGGAGGCGCTCGCGGCCCTCGAGGAGATCTGCGCCAATGGTGAATTGACGGAGGAAGCCGGGCGATGGCACCTTGAGATCCGGAGTGCCTCAGGCGCGCTGCTGCGCTCCATTCGGCTCGACGAGTTCGGCCTGCCTTCCTGAGGGGATCTTCAGCAGGATCCGGCGGACATGCGCACGGACGGCCCGCGACTTTGACTCACTCTCCGAGAGTTGCTCCGCTCCCAAGGCGTGCTCAGAGAGGAAAAATTCGCTGAGCTGCTCCGCGTCCCCGGACAACATGGCCGCATTCTCCGACTTCAGCCGAATCAGGTCTTCTGCATCAGTTCCGGAAACTACGGGTATGTTGTTTGCTGAGCAAATGTATTCATCGCACCAAGCTGGATAAGCGGCCCCGTTGACTTGGCCGGGAGCCGTCGCGTCACGTTTCGTGCGGCTACCTCCTTTGCGCCCGCGCCGGCTCCTTCTGAGCGGGCCGTGCCGTGTTGCGCAAGACTGTGCACGGGCGCAGCATCATCGCACGAGACCAATTCCCCTGCGTCTCGTCTGCAGCACTGAACCCCGCAGGCTGGGGGGCCTGCGGGGTTTTTCGCGGCCTCTCGCTACGCCCCGGCCAGACTCGAGCCGGTCGCCGACGGGTCCCGGGACACGATCGCGGCGCGGCTACAGGATCCTCTGGTGATACCCCCGCCTGCGGACAAAGGCCGGCCACCATCGCGCGCGGCCGGCCCGGACGGGGGCGAGCGCCGGGTCGGTCGCGGCTGCGGCGAGGCCGATACGGTGATCCTCGATCAGGCGGAGGGTTCGCCGCATCGCCGTCAGGATCTGCGCCGCCATCAGCCGGTGCCCTTCCCGGGCGCAGTCGCGGTCGATCTGGCGCCGGCGCGCCTCCGCCTGGGCGATGAGCCGCGCGCCCTCGGCGAGGTAGCGATCCACCTCCGCGATGTCGTGCGACCGGTCGAGAGCGACACCCATGCATCACCGTCTCGCACCGGTGGTCCGGCCGGCGCAACGACATGCGTTGTCTCGGGGCATGCGCGCCCGGATCCGTACCGATCACCGCCCCGGCGCGGGGCAAGACGGGCTTCGAGGCAGGCTGACAGACTCGGATGCCGCGAGGCGAGATCGGCGGCTCTGGTGCCGGGCGACGCGGCCGGCCGGGTTCACCCGATGCAGCGCAGATGCAGGTAGGCCGGATCGAACGCCACGAAGGCTTGCAGCCGCGGATGGTCGAGGATCGTCAGGGCCCGGTCGTGGCAGGCGATCAGGCCGGCCGCCGCCAGTTCCGCCACGATGCGGTTCAGAAGGACCGGCGAGACGCCGAGCGTATCGACGAGATCCTCGCGGCAGAGCGGCAGGCGCCGGCCCGCTTCCACGGCATGGCCGGCGGCCCGCAGGCGCGCCGACACTTCGCAGAGCAGATGCGCGAGGCGTTGGGCCGCGCTGCGGGTGGCGAGGCTGACGATCCATTCCCGGGCCGTGCTCACCTCCGCCAGCATCGCCCAGGTGAGGGCCTGCCTGATTCGGGGATGGTCCGCCTTCAGCCGCTCGAGCGTCTCCGCCGGGACCGACGCGATCGTGCAGTAGGACAGCGTCATCACGCCGTGATCAGCCCCATTGGCGAGGCCCGCCTGCGGATCGTGCAGATCGCCCGGCAGGAGAAGGGCCGTGATCTGGCGCCGCCCGGCCTGCGTTTGCCGGTAACGGCAGGCGAACCCGTCGAGAAGGGCGAGGCCGCCGCAGCTTCGCCCCCCTGCCTCGACGAGGCGCGTGCGCGGCGCGGCGCGCTCGGACCTGCCCAGGGCCGCGAACAAGGCTGCGGCCTCGGCGTGGTCGAGGTCAGCGCCGTGCCCGAGCTTCGCGACCACCGCATCGGGCGTCGCGACGCCGAGCGCGGCGCTCGCGAGCTTGCGGGTCGCTCCGGGATCCACGCCGATCATACCGCCCTCGCGAACTTGGCCGCCACCGATCATCAACGCGGATCGGCGCAGCGTCACGCCCCGTCGCGTCGCCCGCCGACCCGAATGCGGCACCGAGGTGCCATGGACTTTTTTGGATACTTTATGGCACTGTAGACCGAGTCGTGGCGGCCGTAAAGCCAAGTCCTCGTCGATCTGGGCAGATGAGGCACAGCATCGGGAACGGCCGGTGCTTGCGTCGGATCGGAAACGTACGATGACGTCAGATCAAGTGCAGTCCAGTACCGGCATCGCGACGAGGAATCGCTCCAGCGCCTCGCGGGTCGGAAGCGCGTCGAAGACGCCGAGCGACCGGACCACGAGGGCGCCGCAGGCCGCGCCCCGGCGCATCGCCTCGGCGAGCGGGCGCTTCTCCGCCAGGGCCACGGCGAGGCCGGCCGCGAACCCGTCACCGGCGCCGAGTGCGTCGACGGCCGTCACCGGGAAGGCGGCCTGGCGGACGGGAGCTCCGTCCGCCGGAAAGGCCGTCGCGCCGTCGGCCCCGCGCGTGATCACGACGAGGTCCGGGCCCTGCTCGCGGATGCGGGCGGCCAGAACGGCGTCGCCGGCGGACGGCATGCCGCTTGCCGACGCGAGCGCCGCCGCCTCGCTCGCATTGACCACGAGGATCGACGTGTTTCGCAGAATGGCGTCCGTGACGATCCGGAACGGGGACGGGTTGAGGAGTGTCGCGCGGCCGGCGCCCCGGGCGATCCGGAACGCCTCGGCGATCGCGCCGTCCGGAGCCTCGAATTGAGCCAGCGTCAGATCCGCCCGCTCGAGGCCGGACGCCGCCTGCCGCAGGCTCGCCGCGTCGAGATGACGGTTCGCGCCGGGGAAGACGGCCAGGCAGTTCTCGCCGTCGTCCTGCGTGAAGCCGATCCCGGCGCCGGTCTGCGCCTCGAAGCGGCGGAGCATCGAGGCGGGAAGGCCGGCCCGGGCGAGGGCCGGCTCGGCGAGACCGGCAAGGGGGTCGTTGCCGACCGCCATGATCCCGTCCACCGCGGCACCGAGGCGATGCGCGGCCACCGCCAGGTTGAGTCCCTTGCCGCCGGCCTCGAAGGTGAAGGCCGAGGCTTCGAGGGACTGACCGGCCTCCGGCAGGCGGGCCACCCGCACCGAGCTTGCCGCGACGAAGCTTCCCACCACGAAGATCCTGGCTCGGCGCGGCATCGATCCTCCCTGGCCCGGCGCGTGGCCAGCGCCCGTCGGGACGCGGGCATTCCCGCCTGGGAAACACCGGCGCCGCGCCCGGTCGGGGGGCCGGTCGACGGCGGTCAGAATGGCCTCTGAGGCAGCCGAGCCGCAACAGGCCCAGCTCGCGAGCCGGCTCCGGCTGCGCGCCGATACGGCGCAGCCGATGTACCGGCAGCTCGAGGTCCAGCTCCGGCAGATGATCTCGCAGGGGCTGCTTCCCGCGGGCGCGACGCTCCCGGCCGAGCGGGTGCTCGCGGACGCGCTCGGCGTCAGCCGGACCACCGTGAAGCGCTGCTACGGCGCGCTGCGCGACCAGGCGCTGCTCAGCGCGCACGGCCGGCTCGGCTTCGTGGTCGAGGGCGGGCGCAAGCCGCTCAACCCCGGCATGGACCGCCTCAAGGGCTTCACCGAGGAGATGCGGGAACTCGGCAAGGTGCCCTCCTCGCAGATCCTCGAGCGCGCCGCCGGCCCGGACCGGGCGATCGCCTCCCTGTTCGGCACGCCCTCGAACACGCCCTTCCTCAAGCTCGTGCGGGTGCGCAGCGGGGATGGCCAGCCGCTGTCCCGCGAGATCGCCTGGTACGATCTCGGCGCGGCGCCGGCTCTCGCGGATGCCGACCTCTCGGGCTCGGTCTACGCGGCCCTGGCACAGGAGGGCGTGGCGCTCACGCATTGCGAGCAGACCATCGAGGCCGCCTTCCCGACGCCCGAGGAATGCGCCCTGTTCGGCTTCTCCGAGCCGGTTCCCTGCCTCCTGATCAAGCGACGGTCGCGCAACGCGGCCGGGCGGATGATCGAGTATGTCGAGGGCCTGTTTCGCGGCGATTGCTACGCCTACCGCCTGAACCTGCGCACCTGACGCCGAGGGCGCCTCACGCGAGGTGCCAGCCGCTCTCGATCACGCCGACGAGATGCACCTGCGCCTCCGGGCTCTCGGCGACCGCGAGCGCGACGTCGGCGCGCGCCGTGCCGTGCTGGAGCGCGTCCAGCCAGTGCTGCAGGCCGCCCGCGTCCACGGTCCGGCCGAGGGCGTTGGCGTAGAGCCCCGCGACGAAGGCCGCGTCGCCGACGCCCGCGAACTTTGCCTGCGCCTCGCTCGAGGCGAAGAACTGCCCGGCGAGGTTCGCGAGGCTCGTGCCGTGCAGGACCGCGCTCGTGTTGGCGGCGAGGCCCGCGGCGTCGGGGGCACGGCCGAGGATGCCGTAATAGAGCCGCGCGACGTTCGCGGCATTCGCGTCGGGCACGAACAGCCCGGCGTCGAGCACGCCCTGGAGGCTCGACAGGTGCTCGGGCGAGAAGGTGAAGCCGAGGGCCACGTCGGCGCGCGCGGCGCCCGCGCCGAGTTGGCCCGTCCAGTAGCTCAGGCCGGCCGCGTCCGAGTGCCGGTGCAGGGTCGTCCCGTAGAGCTGCTCGACGAAGGTGGCGTTGTCGAGCGCGCCGGCCCGGGCCTGGCCCTCCGGCGATGCGAGGAAGCCCTGCGCGACGGCCTTGACCGAGGTGCCGGCGCCCAGGACGCTCGCCCAGTACTCGAGCCCGAGCGGGTCCGGCGCGCGCCCGAGCAGCGCGTCGTAGAGGGCGTAGACCTGACCGCCCGCGCTCGCGGCGGCGTGCGTCACCGTGCCGAAGGAATTGGACGCCGTGCCGACCGGCCCGCCGACGGCGATGTCGAGGCTCGAGGAGACGGTGCCGCCGCGCCCGTCGGAGACCTGGAACGCGAAGACGTCGTGCACGACCGTGCCGGTCGCCGGTGCGGAGCCGGTGAGCGCGTAGCCGTAGTTCCCGTCGGCGTTGAGCGTCAGGGTGCCGTATTGCCCGGCCACGCCCTGTCCCGGCGCGGAGCCCGCTCCCACGGCGCTGACCACGAGGGCGTCGCCGTCCGGATCGCTCGCGCCGGCCAGCACGCCCTGCGCGGCGCCGACCGCCAGCCCCGCGCCCGCTGCCGCGGACGCCGAGACCGCTCCGGCCACCGGCAGCCGGTCCAGGGTGATGTCGAGGCTCGTGGTCGCCGTGAACCCGTTGGCCGTTGCCGCGTAGGTGAAGTGATCGACCGGATGGCTGCCCACGGGCGCCGCCGCCAGATTGCCCGGCGTGTAGGTGAACGAGCCGTCGCTTCGCAGCGTCAGCGCGCCGTAGCTGCCCGCGACGGGCTGGCCCACCTTGGCCGCCGCGCCGTTGACCGCCGTCACCGACAGGGCCGCGCCGCTCGATGCGGTGTCGTTGGCCAGCACGCCCGCTCCCGCCTGCGACAGCGTTCGCCCGGCGACCGCGGCGTAGCCGTCGGCTCTCGCGGTCGGCGCGGTCGCCGTCGCGACCGGCGGCCCGTAGAGAGCCTGGATGCCGCTGATGTCCGAGGCGACGAGGTCCGTCACCGAGGTGTTCAGGTAGGCGTTCATCACGGCGGGCGCGGCGTTGTAATGGTCGAGCCCGAGCGCGTGGCCGATCTCGTGCAGCGCCACCACGAACAGGTTCAGGCCGCTTCCGCTGAACACGTCGCTGCCGACCGCGCGCCAGTTCTCGCCGCTGTCGAAGGTGACCGTGGCGGAGACGAAGCTCTGGCCGGAATAGGTGTAGTTCGTCTGGCCGAGGATGTTGTTGAGCCCGTCGATATAGGCGTTGCTGAAGTCGATATTGGCGGTCGCCGTCGAGGCGACCTGCTGGAAGGTCAGGTTGGCGCGCGAGGCCCAGTCCGCGAAGGCGGCCTTGATCTCGGCCACGAAAGAGGCCGGGACCGAGCCGTCGACCGCCCAGGAGACGACGGCTCCCGTCCCCGCCGGCCCGCTTCCCCAGCGCGGCCCCTCCAACGCGTACGCTGCCATCACCCGTCCCCCAAGCACCGATCTCACGGTGCGTTCGAGGGATTAACGAGGGCATAATCGCGGCGGCTCGGATGGGGATGACGACAAACCGGCATTCGCCGGCGTCCTGCGGCGCTCCTGCAACAGCAACGCAAGGTCACGCATCGGCTCGTGCTGTCGGATCGCCCGCTCGGTACCTCTAATTGTCGAAAGGCCCGATCATGTCGTCCTCATCGTAGGGCGACCGCCTCGGCTGCTCGTAGGGCCAGGCATCCGGCGGGCCGATCAGCACCGGGGCGTCCGGCCTCCGGCCAACCCGCCGCCGGCTCGCGACAGTCGCGAAACCGGGGCCGGCCTCGTTCGTGACGACGATCCGCGCACCGCCGGCCTGCTGGACCATCTGGAAGAGCTGCCGGGCATGGCCCGGGCTCAGACGCACGCAGCCGTGGCTCGCGGGCCGGCCGAGCTGCGCGATCGATGTGGTCCCGTGGATCGCGTAGCCGCCACGGAAGAACAGGGCGTGCGGCATCGGCGCGTTGTCGTACTTGCGCGAGTACCACGTCCGCTCCATGCGCTGCACGCGATACATTCCGGCGGGCGTGCGGTAGCCCGGACGCGCGGTCGAGACCGGCCAGGAATAGGCCGGCACCCCGTCGACGATCACCGTCATGCGCTGGCTGGCATTGTCGATGCGCGCGACGATCCCGGCCTTGGCGGGGGCGATGGCCGCGACGGCGGCGAGGGCGAGGACGAGCAGGCGCATGCGGGCCCCGGGGCGGAAGCTTCACGGGAGACCAACCCGCCGCGCACGGCCCAGTTTCGCCCGCGCCAAGTTCTCCACAAGCTTCTGGACCACCACGGCGCAGGCGGGCCGTCCGCACGCCACGACGCGGGCTGCCTCAGGGCCCGATCGCGCACCGGTCCGGCCGCATCGGCGGGATCAGCGCGCCCATATCGAGGCACGGACGTGCCCGGATGAGGGAAATACCATCGGTGCGGGCACCGGGAGGACAAAGCACCGCGGAAGCAGGACCTCGCGGCCGGCCACTCAATCCGCCAGAACTGCGAGCAGCGAAAACGTTCCGGCGATCGCGACGTTGCCTGCGATGATGGCGGCGAGAATGATCATCTATTTTGAAACTCCGTGATACCTGGGTCTTCAACGCCTACGGCCACGTTTCGTTGCTCGTGGCAATCGCACACATGGCGGCTGCCGGCACGCTCCAACGCCGCAACTTTCCAACCGGCGCCGGATTAAATATCCCGTGCGTTCGTAGTTCGCGCCACGAGGCTCCATGACCGTCGCCCATGATCAGGATGCCGGCCGGCTCCGGCCCGACATGGACGCCGAAGCGGTCGATGCCGCCCCCGTCGCGACCGAACAGGCGCAGGCGGAGGCAGCCGAGACCGTTCTCGAGCCCCTGGCGGATTTCCCGCATATCGACCTGCGCATTCCCGGGGAGCCCTGGACCAACAGGCGGGCGGCCGGGAAGGTGCTGCGGGGCGCCCTGCCGCTTGCCGCGCACGCCGCCTGGTCGCCGCCCGGGGACCGTCCCGACCCGGTCTCGCTGATCGAGCGGGCGCATCGGGGGCGTCAGGAACACCTGATCCCGTTGCGGGTCGCCCGCATGGCGTCCTCCCCCTTCGCCTTCCTGCGCGGCGCCGCCCACGTCATGGCCTGGGATCTCGCCCACATGCCCGATACCGGGATCCGGGTCGTGCTCGACGGAGACGCCCACATCGCGAATTTCGGCCTGTTCGGCACGCCCCAGCGGGACATCGTCCTCGACCTCAACGATTTCGACGAGGTGACGATCGGTCCCTGGGAATGGGATCTCAAGCGGCTCGTCGCGAGCGTCAACGTGGCGGCGCGCACGCACGGCGTCGAGGCGCAGGCGCGCCGGCTCGCCGTGACGGCGACGGTCGCGGGCTACCAGCACACGATGCACGACCTCGCGCCGCAGGGCTCGCTCGATGTCTGGCACCAGGCGACGCGCGCGGACACCCTGAGCTTCGTCGGCATCGCGATCGACGAGGCGTCGCGGGCGCTCGTCGACAAGGCCGTCGAGAAAGCCCGCAAGCGCAACAACAAGAGCCTGCTCGAGCAGGTGGGCGAGCGCCGCGTCGACGGCGGCTGGCGCTTCAGGGAGGAGCCGCCCATCCTGATGCGGGTCGACGACGCGACCCGCGAGGCCGTGACCACGGGCCTCGAGCACTACGCCGAGACCCTGCCCCGCGAGCGGCGCTTCATGCTGAGCCGCTACCACGTCGTCGACGTGGCGCATCGCGTCGTCGGCGTCGGCAGCGTCGGCACGCGGGCCTACGTCGCGCTCCTGTGCGGCAATTCCGATCAGGACGCGCTCTTCCTGCAGGTGAAGGAGGCGGTGGCCCCCGCCCTCGCCCCCTACCTGCCGGGCATGCCCGAACCCTACAGCTCGCACGAGGGCGAGCGCGTGATCTACGGCCAGCGCCTGCTGCAGGGGGTCGGCGACCCGCTGCTCGGATGGACCACGGTCGAGGGCCGCCCCTTCTACGTGCGCCAGATGAAGAACATGAAGGGCGACATCCCGGTGAGCTGCATGACGGGCCAGCCGCTGCAGTTCTTCTCCTGGGCCTACGGCGCGCTGCTGGCGCGGGCCCATGCCCGCACCGGGGATGCCGCAGCGATCGCGGGCTATTGCGGCGGGATCGGCAAGACCGGCCTCAGCGAGGCGCTCGCCGAATGGGCCGAGGCCTATGCCGATCAGAACGAGGCGGATCATGCCGCCCTCGTCGCCGCCGTCGCGTCGGGCCGCCTGGAGGCGGCCGAGGATCCGCACGTCTGAGGGCGAGCCGCCGCTGCGGCTCAGGCCGCGAGCGTCAGCGGGATGTCGCCGGCCCGCTCCGGGCAAAGCCCGAGGAAGACCCGGACCTCGTCGAGCGAGGCGAAGGGCATGAAGTCCGGCTGCAGCGGCGCGGGCAGCCCCGCGAAGGTCAGCCCCGGATAAGTATCGGGATGCGGGTAGAGCTGATATGGCGCGCCCTCGTGCGCGGGCGGAAACAGGATCGCCGCCTTCCTCGTGCCGAGCCAGACGAGGCTCGTCGTGCTGTAGGTCAGGGTCTCGATCCGGTAGGCGTGTCGTCTCGGCATCGTCACGGCCATCGCGCGGTATCCTCGGGAACGGAGCTTGCGGGTATCTGTGCTGAGGGCGGGATCGCCGCGTCAGGCGGCGAGCGGCGTGTCCCGCACGTCCCGGAAGGGCAGCATCAGGACCCGGCGGCCGTTCGGATCGTGCACGTCGACGATCCATTCCGACCAGTCGAGACCGCGTCCGACATAGGCCATCGCGTATCGCGCAGCCTGTTCGGCGTACCGCCCCAGCTGAGCCTCAGTCGGCACATCGACGCCTGCCGTATCGATGATCGCCACCTGTCCGTCCGTGCAGTGGAACCGAAATGTCCGCGCGGCCATCGACTGCCTCCAGGATGCGGCGGGCGCTGCCTTGCTACGGAGAAGCTTGCTCGCCCATTTTGTTCTACTTTTGTTCTTATACCGGAACGTCCGTGAGTTTTCCACAGGTCCGGCGCAAATGCCGCAGGCCGCCGTGCGGCGTCGAACCGACACGGCCGGCGCCGCTGGGTTCCGCATCCCACGCCCGCCGCCCGCGTTGACCGCGATGACGCTCGACCAGTTCCGTGCCTCGCTCGCCGCTGACGCGCCGCCCGCGCTGCCGCCGCCGCTGAGCGCGCTCTGGTGGGCCGGACGTGGGGCCGAGGGTTGGGCGCGGGCGCATGCCCTCGTGCAGGACGAGCCGGGCGCGGAGGCGGCCTGGATCCACGCGCACCTGCACCGGGCCGAGGGCGATCTCGGCAATGCGGGCTACTGGTATCGCCGTGCGGGCCGGCCCGCAGCGGCGGGCGACCTCGCGGCGGAGCGGGACGCCATCGCGGCGGCGCTGCTCGCCCCGCGATAGCGCCGCCTCCGCGAGGCGCCCGGACGGCTTCTGCTCAGGCGGCCCGCGCCGGCCCGCCGGTATTGGCCTGCCGCTCGGCGATCTGCGTCAGGAGCTGGTCGGTGCGCTTCTCTTCCTGCAGAGTCTCGTCGAGGAGCTTGGCGGCATCCTTCAAGCCGAGCTGGATCGCCCAGGTCTTGAGGGTGCCGTAGCGGGCGATCTCGTAATGCTCGACGGCCTGGGCGCAGCCGATCAGCACGGCGTCACCCGCCGCCGTCTCGCCGAAATCCTCGAGGTCCTCCTCCATCTCGGCCGAGAGTCCCTGCATCGCCTCGCAGGTCTTGCCGCGGGCGGCCTTGCCGAGGATCTCGAACACCTGCTCAAGGCGGGTGACCTGGTTCGCGCTCTCCTCGGCATGCGTCTCGAATGCCCGCTTCAGCTCGGGCGTCTTTGCCGACTTGGCGGATTTCCTGAGCGCCCGGACCGACTGCTTCTCGGCGTAGAACACGTCCTTCAGGGTCTCGTAGAAGGCGTCGTTCAGGGTCTTGTCCTTGCTGGCCATGGCTGTCCTCCTGTTTGCGGCGTTCCGCGTCCCGCGCGGGAATCCGAGAACGCCTCAACCAAAAGTTGGGTCCCGCTTCGCTGTGGACGGACGGCGCACTCTTCCTCGGCGGGAGGATGACGGCTATGCCCGGCCCCGAAACGGCTCGGGACTGTCTCGAAGAGGCCACCATGACTGCACCGCTCGCCGCCGAGGCCGCGAGGCCGAGCCGAACCGCCGTGGGGGCCGCCGTCGCGGCTCTCGAGGCCCGCTTCGGGAACCGGGTTGCCACAGGCCAAGCCCTGCGCGAGCAGCACGCGAGCAACCTGACCTGGGTGCCGAACCAGCCGCCGGACGCGGTGGTCTTCCCCGTCGACACCGCCGAGGTGCAGGCGGTCGTGCGCCTCTGCGCCGAGCACCGCGTCCCGGTCATCCCCTTCGGCACGGGCTCGTCGCTCGAGGGGCACGTCAATGCGCCCTACGGCGGCGTCTCGGTCGATCTCTCGCGGATGGACCGAGTCCTCGCCGTGCATGCCGAGGATCTCGATTGCGTGGTGGAGGCCGGCGTCACCCGCAAGGCACTCAACGCGCACCTGCGCGACCAGGGCCTGTTCTTCCCGATCGATCCCGGCGCCGACGCCTCCCTCGGCGGCATGGCGGCGACGCGGGCATCGGGTACCAACGCCGTCCGCTACGGCACCATGCGCGACAGCGTGCTCGCCCTCACTGCCGTTCTGCCGAACGGCGAGGCGATCCGCACCGGCAGCCGCGCCCGCAAGAGCTCGGCGGGCTACGACCTGACCCGGCTCCTCGTCGGCTCGGAGGGCACGCTCGGGATCATCACGGAGATCACCCTGCGGTTGAGCGGCATCCCGGAGGCGATCTCGGCGGGCATCTGCCCGTTCCCGAGCATCGGCGCCGCCTGCGACGCCACCATCCTGACGATCCAGTCCGGCCTCCCGGTGGCGCGAATCGAGCTCCTCGACGAGGTGCAGGTGCGGGCCTGCAACGCCTACTCGAAGCTCGCCCTGCCGGAGACCCCGCTGCTCCTCGTGGAGTTCCACGGCACCGACGCCTTGGTGCGCGAGCAGGCGGAGCGCTTCGGCGAGATCGCGGCCGATCAGGGCGGCGGCCCCTTCGCCTGGGCGACGCAGGCCGAGGAGCGCACCCGCCTCTGGCAGGCCCGCCACGACGGCTACTGGGCGGCCATGAGCCTGCGGCCCGGCGCCAAGGCCATCTCGACCGACGTCTGCGTGCCGATCTCGCGCCTCGCTGAGTGCGTCGAGGGCTCGAAGCGCGACATCGCCGAGAGCGGCCTGATCGCCCCGATCGTCGGGCATGTCGGCGACGGCAACTTCCACTGCCTCCTGCTCGTCGATCCCGAGGATCCCGGGGAGGTCGCGCGGGGCACGGCCCTGATCGACCGCATGGTCGCGCGGGCGCTCGCCATGGAGGGCACCTGCACGGGCGAGCACGGCATCGGCCAGAAGAAGATCCGCTTCATGGCGGACGAGCACGGGCCGGGCGCCCTCGACCTGATGCGCGCGCTCAAGCGCACGCTGGATCCGCACGGCATCATGAATCCCGGGAAGGTGCTGGACGCCTGAGGACGGTCACCGCCGCGGCAGGCGCTGCGGCGCGCCGGCCCAATCGGTCGCCGGCAGGCCGGCGCCCTCCAGCACCCGGGCCACCGTGAAGGCCTGGGCGGAGTCGATCCCGTCGAGGTCGTCCCAGCCGACCGGCATCGCCACCGACGCCGCCGGCTTGGCGCGGGTGGAGAACGGCATCACGGCCGTCAGCCCGCGCTCGTTGCGCAGGTAGTCGACGAAGATCCGGCCCGCGCGGTCGGCCTTCGCCATCTCGGCGGTGAAGCGCTCCGGCGCGTCCGCCGCCAGGGCCTGCGCGAAGCGCTTGGCGTAGCCGCTCGCGGCCGGCCAGTCGGCGCCCGCGAGCGGGACGACGACGTGGATGCCCTTGCCGCCCGACAGCATCGGCCAGGCGGCGATGCCGTCGCCGCCGAGGCGGTCCCGGATCAGGCGCGCGGCCTCGACCACGAGGCCGAAACTCACCGACGGGTCGGGATCGAGGTCGAACACGAGGCGGTCGGGGGCCTCCAGCGCGCCGGCCCGCGCGCCCCAGCCGTGGAACTCGAGCACGCCGAGCTGCAGGCAGGCGAGGATGCCGGCGATATCCTCGACGAAGACGTGCTCGTGCTCCGCCCCGGAGGTCTCGGTGATCCGGACGCGGCGGATCGCGTCGGGAAAGCCCGCCGCCGCGTGCTGCTGCACGAAGCAGCGCTCGCCGACGCCGCGCGGGCAGCGGATCAGCGTCAGGGGCCGCTCCCGCAGGTGCGGCAGCATCCGGTCGGCGACCCGCTCGTAATAGGCGACGAGGTCGCGCTTGCTGACCCCGGCGTCCGGGTAGGGCTCGCGGTCCGGGCTGCTGATCCGGATGCCGTGCACGGTGACGCTCGCGCCGCTGCCCGAGTCCGTCCTCGCGCGCGAGGCCGTCCCCTCCTGCGTCTTGGCGAGCGTCGATGCCGCGGCGGCGGCCTCTCGGCCGGCCGGCCTCGGCGCCCGGGCGTCCCGCGCCTTGCCGGCCGGATCCGGCCGACCCGCGATCGCCTCCATCGAGCGGCCGGTCTTCACGCTCGCGACGTGGGTGGCGGTGAGGCTGTCGGCCTCGCCCGCCTCCGCGTCGTCGAGCTTGCGCAGGAGCCAGTTCTCGCGCTTGTCCGACCGAAGCTTGGCCGAGCGCATCCGGATCAGCATCCAGGCCCCGCGCATCCGCTCGCCCCGGAGGTGGAAGCGCAGCTTGCCGGCCTCCAGGCCGGCCCGTGGGTCGCCGTCGGGGATCCAGGTGCCGCGGTCCCACAGCATCACGGTGCCGGCCCCGTAGCTGCCCTCCGGGATGGTGCCCTCGAAGTCGCCGTAGGAGACGGGGTGGTCCTCGGTGCGCACGGCCAGCCGCTTCTCCGCCGGGTCGAGGCTCGGTCCGCGCGTCACGGCCCAGCTCAGGAGCACGCCGTCGAGTTCGAGGCGGAAATCGTAGTGCAGCCGGGTGGCGGCGTGCTTCTGGACGACGAAGCGGCCCTTGCCCGCAGGCTCAACTTGCCCCGGCGGCTCGCGCGTCCGCCTGAAGTCGCGCTTCGCGTTGTAGGTGCTCAGCCGATCGGCGGGTTCGTCCGATGCCATGCTCGCGAGACTCTCGTGGATCGTCATGCGCTTAACATCGGACCCGTCCGGCCTTGTTCCGTGCCGACCACGTGGCAGCGGATCGGCGCGTCCGTGGTCGATGACCGGCACGTCCGGAACGGCAAGACCCGACATGATGCAGTATCGTGCCAAAGGGTCGAACGTCGTTGCATTGCCTTGCAGAGAAACCGTCATGCAACGGCAGCAAGTGAGGCGGCGGAAGCACGTTTTTCCCGTTCGACCGGCAAGCTTCTCCTGGGTTTCCGTCCCGCAACACCCTGTTAATGCACAGATTGTATTCAGGCCTGCGTTGTGAGCGGGGTTAGCGCTGTGCCGAAGTTCCGAGGATTTGCGGCCATCATCGGGCTCTGCTCGATGTGGACCATCACCCACGCGGAGGCCGGGGAGCGCGTCCTGCGTCTCGGCTACCTGTTCTCGCAGAGCTCGCAGCTCGGGGCCGGGGCGGAGCGGTTCGCGAGCGAAGTCGCCAAGCGGACGGGGGGCGGCTACCGGGTCGAGCTCTATCCGAACGGCGCGGTCGGCGGCGAGGTGGAAATGACGGAGGAACTCCGTCTCGGGCATCTCGACATCGCCTTCATCACCAGCGCGCCCTTCGGCAGCATCATCCCGGAATTCGGGGTCTTCGACATCCCCTTCCTGTTCCGGGATGCGCGCCACGCCCATGCCGTGTTCGACGGACCGATCGGCCAGGACTACCTCAGGAAGTTCCAGCAGAAGGGCCTCGTCGCCCTCGCCTGGGGCGAGAACGGCATGCGCCACATCACGAATTCCAAGCGGCCGGTGACGAGCCCGGACGACCTCAACGGCCTGTCGATGCGCGTGCCGCAATCGGAGGTCATGCTGACGGGTTTCCGCAGCCTCGGCGTGAAGGTCGAGCCCCTCGCCTTCCCGGCGCTCTACGGCGCCCTGCAATCGGGCCAGTTCGACGGCCAGGAGAACCCGATCGCCGTGATCGCGGCCTCGCATTTCGACAAGGTCCAGAAGCACCTGACGCTGAGCGGCCACGTCTATTCCTGGGCGGCAATCGTCGTCTCGAAGGCCGCATGGGACGCGCTCGGCCCGAGCGAGCAGAAGGCCTTCGTCGAGGCGGCCAAGCTCGGCGGCCAGATCTCCCGCGAGGTCGCCGGACGGGCCGAGCAAGAGGGCGTCGATGCGCTGCGGAAGTCCGGCATGAACGTGGTCGCGTCGGTCGACCGCGCGGCCTTCGAGCGGAACCTCCAGAGCGCCACGGCCGGGTTCAGCCGGACATACGGCGCCGAGACCATCCAGCAGATCAAGTCCGTCCAGTAGGCGCGCGAGTCCCTCCCATGTCCATCCTTCGTCTCGACCGCCTCACGGTCGCGCACCGCATCCTCGCCGGCTTCGGCGTCGTCCTCGTGCTCCTCGGCGCCTCCGCCCTCGTGACCTTCCAGAGCGTCAGCGGGCTGAACGGGGAGATCGCCGGCGCGCAGGCCCGCGTCCGGGCCGCGGAGAGCGCCAGCGCGTTCGAGCGGCACCTCAACGAGGTCCGCCGCCTCTCGCTCAACTACATGCGCACCGAGGAGGGCGAGAGGCTCTCCGAGTTCGAGGCCGGCCTCGCGATGCTCGTCCAGGAAGGCGAGCGGATCGCCCGGTCGGGAGAGACGCAGGGCGAGGCCGTCAGGAGCGCGGCGCAGGCCTATGCCGATAGCGCGGGCGGCCTGATCGCTGCGATCCAGCAGCGCAAGACGGCGTTGTCCAACCTGGCGAAGTACGGCGCGATGCTGTCGAATGCGGGCTACGCGATGGCGGACCGCAGCGCGAGGGATCCCGGCCTGGCCTTCGCCGCGTTCCGGGCCGACCGCGCCCTGCAGAGCAGCATCGCCGCGGCGCAACTCTTCCGCGCCAGCAACAACCCGGCCGATGCCAGCACCGCGGGTGTCGAGTTCGCGCGCTACGCACGCGAGCTCACGGCCCTCGGCCGGCTCGACGAGGCCGGGCTGATCCAGGCGTCGCTGAAGGTCACGGGCACGAAGCTGCCCCTGTTGAAGGGAGCGCTCGACGGCGTCCTCGACGGCGCCGGCGCGATCGAGCGCGCCTACGAGCGCCTGAAGCAGGCGGGCGACGGCCTGGTGGCGGCGGGCACGCTGGCCCGGGAAGGCGCCGTGACGGAGCAGCAGCGGATCATGGCGGCCATGAGCGATAACGCGGCTCATCTGCGCATGCTCGTCCTCGTGATCGGCGCCGTCGCGCTCGTGGTCGGCGGACTGCTCGCCTGGCGGGTCGGCCGCGGCGTGTCCCGGCCCGTGACCGCGATGACGGGCGCCATGCAGGCGCTCGCCGCGGGCGACCACACCGTGGCCGTCCCGGCCGCGACGCGCGCGGACGAGATCGGTGCGATGGCGCGCGCCGTCCAGGTCTTCAAGGACGCGCTCATCGCCAAGCGGGCGGCAGACGAGGCCTCGGCACGGGAGGCGGACGCCAAGATGCGGCGCGCCAATCTGCTCGACGGCCTGACGCGGACTTTCGAGGCGAACGTGTCGATGCTCACGCAGGGGCTCGCGGGCGCGGCGACCGAGATGGAAGCGACCGCCCAGTCCATGGCGGGAACCGCGGACCAGACCTCGCGCCAATCCGCGACCGCCATGAACGCGGCCGAGCAGACCTCGGCCAACGTGCAGACGGTGGCGGCGGCGAGCGAGGAGATGTCGGCCTCGATCCTGGAGATAACCCAGCAGGTCGGCCAGTCGGCGCGCATCGCGCACCAGGCGGCCGAGGAGGCGCAGCGGACCGACGCGCTCGTGCGGCAGCTCGCGGCCGGCGCCGAGCGGATCGACACGATCGTGGCGATGATCAACAAGATCGCCGGCCAGACGAACCTGCTCGCGCTCAACGCCACCATCGAGGCGGCGCGCGCCGGCGAGGCGGGACGCGGCTTCGCGGTGGTGGCGAACGAGGTCAAGGAACTGGCAAGCCAGACCACCCGGGCCACGGGCGAGATCGCGGGCCAGATCGGGGCCATCCAGCAGGCGACGCACGAATCCGTCGAGGCGATCCGGGGCATTGGCCGGACCATCGCCGAGATGGCCTCGGTCTCGACCGCGATCGCGGCGGCGATGGAGCAGCAGGGCGCCGCGACCCAGGAGATCGCCCGCAACGTGCAGGAAGCCGCGAGCGGAACCGAGCAGGTGACGGGCAGCATCGCGGATGTGCGCCAGGGTGCGGGCTCGACGGGCGCCGCGGCCTCCCAGGTGCTCGGCGCGGCGCAGGAACTCTCGCGCCATTCCGAGAGCCTGTCGCGCGAGGTCGGCGCCTTCCTGGCAGGCGTCAAGGCCGCCTGACCGCTCGCTTACGCGGGCGGCGGCGAGCGTGCCGGACGGCTCCGCCGGGGCCGGCACGGGCAGGACCGGAACAGATAAGAAAAGCCCCGCGGGTGCTCAGTCCGCGGGGCTTTTCCGCTGTCGGTGAGACCTGGGCGGCTGAAGACCGGCCTCACGCGGCAAGCCTGCCTGCGCCCTGTGTATCGCGCAATACGGGGGCCGTCGGTCAGAAGGGGCGCGGCCCGGCGCAAAGGGGTTAGGGATGCGCGCCGGGCCGGATGCCCGTCGCACGAAAAACCCGCCGCGGCTGGCCGAGCCGGGGCGGGTTGAGTCTGTCGGGTGGGACGCCCGCAGGGAGGATCCCACGCCCTCATGCTGCGCCCGGGGATTGTATTGCACAATACGGCGTGGCCGCCTCCCGCGGGGCAGCGCACGGCGCAAAAGAGGTAGCCGGCCAGAAAAAAGCCCGCCGCGGCAGAGGGAGCTGAGCCGGGCGGGCAGAGGCGATCTGAGAAACGCCGGCCCGTGCGCATGCGGCACGAACTGACGGGGTGTTTTAATCCCGCTCCGTTGAAAAATAAAAGCCCGAGCACGCGAGATTTACAATCCAGAAACAAAACGGCGCCGGGCGCCCCGCCGTCAGAGCGAGCTCATATCCTCGACGTCGAGGCCGACGCCGCGTCCCTGGAGGACGTTGACGATGCGCGCCTTCATCTCGGGATGAAGATCGGACACGCGCATGTGAACGGTGCTGCCGCGATCGCTGCCCGTCACCCACAATCGGTAGCGCAGGCCCTCGGCCCGCAATTGCCGCAGCAGGCGCTCGGACGCTGTCCGCACGGCCTCGTTGTTCATCGCGATGAGCGTTGCGTCCACGTCGTTCTCCGCCGCCTTCGGAGACAACGGGCGGACCGCGGCTTCAGTCCGATCCCGGACCGGCCGGGTACGCCTGCAACCTCGGCGTGTCCGGCGTTATCCCTGAAGCGGGAAGGGCCGCGCGAGGCGCGGCCCTCGGCGATCGCCGGCCGGCGACGGCTCAGTAAAACGGCCGGGGGCCGTAATAGGCGCCGTAGGGCCGATAGTACGGGCGGGGCCGACCGTAGCCGTAGGGTCCGCCATAGACGACGGGCCGGCGCCAGTAGGGGCGCGGGCCCCAGTTCGGGCGGCAGACGCCCCACGGATTGGGATGGAAGCCGGGGCCGCAGCCGCCGGCCACACGCTCGATCATCGCATCGCTGCCGGCTGCCGCGAGCGGCGCGGGAGCGAGGGGGGCCGCCGAGACGGCGGTTGCGAGACCGAGACCGCCGGCAATCGCCGCCGCCAGTCCGAGCGTCTTCGCGTGGATCATGGGGTGACCTCCTTCGATGTCC
Source organism: Methylobacterium nigriterrae (assembly GCF_037106235.1). Lineage (NCBI taxonomy): Bacteria > Pseudomonadati > Pseudomonadota > Alphaproteobacteria > Hyphomicrobiales > Methylobacteriaceae > Methylobacterium > Methylobacterium nigriterrae. Next base: position 77,082 of record NZ_JBAWTG010000019.1, read on the forward strand.
GGCCAGGACTGCGCCTCACCGGGTCGACGCCAGGCTGGACCGGCGGGGCTGAACCGATCCTGAGCCGAACGAGGCGCTTTCACGGCCGGATTCGGGCAAGGCCTGGCATCGGACGCAGCGCCTCACGCGGGCCGTCGCCGCAGCAGGGCCGGCGCAGGCATCGGCAGACGACCGCCCCGCGCTATAGTCCAGGAGCGCGTGCCGGAAGGTCACGATGCCGGCCTCCGGCCGCGAGCGGCTGTCCTTCAGCGCAGCCGCCGAGGCGTCGGAAAAACCGGAAACGCTCAACGGCCCGGCTCTGCGAAGCCGGCCCCGCCGACGAGAAAGGCAGGGCAGGCCCGCGGATCCGCCCCTGCGCACCGACCCGGAATTGCGATATGGGCAGTCGCCCAGAGAGACCCGATGCCCAGCTCCGCGACACCCGATATCCTGCCCCAAGGCGAGATCACGTTCCGAGGTCGGGGGCTCGCCGTGATGCAGGGCCGACGCCTCTCGCTGAAGGTCTGCCCGCGCTGCTCGCAGCGGAACGATCGGCGCGCGGCCGAGCAGGGCCATTGCCACTGGTGCGCCTATATCCCCTCGCTCGCGGACGCGGAGCCGATCTCGCCCGGATCCGCGTGAGTCGCGGCGGGCCCGGTCTGCGCGCGAGGGCGAGCAGCCGCTGACAGCCCGGACGCCGGACAGGATTTCGGGCTCAACGGAAATCCGGCCCTGGCCGAAGACCACCCGGCATGGAGTACCGGCCCGTGGAAGGACCGCGCGACGATAGCTTGGCGGGCCAGGGCACTCGCGCCGGAACCGTCGAGCCTTAGACAGTGTCCCGCCGGCCACACCAGCATTGATTGTTTGTATGGAAGCATTCCAACTTTCGATTGTGATTTGACGAAGGGTTAACAGATCGCGACGTTCGTTCTTAGCCGGTTACCATACGCGAGCAGGATGTCTCCTCGCGCCGGCGGGCGAGGCGAGTGAGGCGCGTGGACAAGTCGAAATCGTTTTCCTGGGACGATTTACTTGACCGGAAGGCGGAGCTGAAGCCGTCCGACCAGCAAGACGCGCCGGATACCCGCCTGACCGGGGTCTTGCGACTGATCAATCCTGTCGACGATCCCGTCACGACGTCGCCCCTGACGCGCAGGTCCTCGCCGCAGGAATGGTCGGCCCTGATCGAGCGCGTGCGCAGCGCCGCCTCGCGCGTTCGCGAGGTCGAGGCGGAGGCCCAGGAACAGGAATTGCGCGTCCAGGACCTGCTGGAGCGCGTGCGCGAGGACATCGCCAGCGCCAACGAACGGGTCAAGGCGGCCGAGGCGCGCACGCGCGAGATTCAGGCACGCGCCGATGCCCTGCTGAAAGCCGCCGACGAGCGGGTCCGCGCCGCCGAGGAGCGCGCCCGCATGGCGGAGGAATGGTTGGCGCAGGTCTACGACACGATCGCGAGCGAGTTCTCGTTCGCGCAGCCCGAGACGCGCACGGCATGAACGCCGCGGCGATCGATGCCCTGCTTCTCGGACCGAGCGTTGAGGCCTGCGCGGCCCCTGTCGTGGTGGTGCACGCCTCGGCGGAGGCCCCGATCGATGTCCGCGCGAAGAACGCCGTCGCGCTGTTCGGCGAACCCGGCCGTCCGGGCGGAACTTCGGCTCCCGACGGCGTGAACGAGCCGGATTGGCCCGGCGCCATCCAGCTCGTGCGCGACGTCGGCGCGCGTGTCCGCCGCGTGCGAGACTTGGCGCAGGATCTCTCGCAGCAATCGCAGGCGCTCATCCAGCGCAGCCTCACGCGGGCCGAGGCGGCCGAGGAACGGGCGCGCGTGGCCGAAGCGGCGGCCCAGAGCGCCATGCGGCGGGCCGCCAAGGCCGAGAAGGCCGCGCGCCTTGCCGAGGAGAGCGCGCGCGCGGCCGAGGAGCAGTTGCAGGCCGCCAGGGCCGGGGAAGCCGAGGCGCGCCTCTGGCTCAAGCAGCTCTACGCTTGCCTCCGGGACGAGTTCGACAGCCTGACGGAAGGTTAAGGCCGGTTTCGGCGCCCCGAACCCCGCCGCACCAGCCTGCCGATCTCCCCGTCGGGAGCGTGAGCGGACCTCGCTCACCGCGTTGCTAGGAGCCCATCAGCACGTTGATGGAGCCCGCCACCGTGAAGACGAGGCCGCACGCGAAGACGCCGATCATCCCGTAGGAGAAAAGCTTCAGGGCCATGGTCGTTCCTCCGCCGCGCCGGTTCAACAGCGGCTCCCGCCCGAGGTCTGGCCGTACTGCATCACGGGCCGGGTCTGCTGGTTGGCGTTGCCCTCGCTGGCCGAGTTCGGTGCGCACGCGCCGGGACGCCGCCCCCGGTCGGTGCCACCGATCGAGCCCGTGATCAGATCGTCGTCGGGCGTCAGCGGCAGGACAGGCCGGGCCGGAGCATGGACATCGTAGGCGATGGCCGACGTCGCCTGAGCGGCGAGGCCGAGGCCGAGGGCGGCTGACAGGGCAATGATACGGACGTTCATGAGCGGTCTCTGCTCCACTGCAGTTGGGTCCGGTCATCCGGACAGGTCGTTCGATCCGGAGCGGTGCCGGACCTTGCCGAGGCCGATGTCAGCGGACGGACGGCGATGGATTGCCGGGCCGCACGGCGCCGGTCCGCCCGTCATGGGCGGGACCGCGGATCTGGTCGCTGACGGGCGCGACCTGGCCAACGCTTCCGGTCGTGAGCCGATCGGGATCCGGCGAGACGCGCTCGACCGCGGAGTCACGCTCGCCCGGCGCGCGATCATCCTGCGCCAGGGCGGATGTGCAGACAGCTCCGAGCATCATATTAGATGCGGCAACGATACGGCGCATGTTCATCAGACCATACCTCATCAGTTTTGTGCGAATCTTCGTTCTGATCCGATTTATTTCTGACAATTGCTGATATAGGCACTGATAAACTTCAGGGACGTGCCGCGCCGCACGCGGAAACAGGGATTATATCTCAAGATGCCGCCCGCGATGCTCCTCCTGCCCGACCGGACTTCGCGCCGGACCCGAGACGGTGCGCTGCACGGGTGAGCGGGCATCAGCCTCGCCCACGAGCCGCGGCCGCCTTGCGCGTGCGACGACGCGTCGGCGCGGGCCGCGCCCACCGACGCGGCCCGCGCGCGATGCCGGGCGGCGCAAGCCCGGTGGATCGCAGCGGCCTTCGGGAAGCCGGTCGGCTCGGGCGCCGGCGGCCTGCGCCGCGGGACATCATCGGGCTCAGGCGGTGCGGCCTCTGCCGAAGTGTCGGGGAAGCGATAGGACTGAGCGTCGGTGGAGATGCACCGCCGGCAGCCGGTGCGGCTCATCTCTCGAGGGATCTGACGTGGCGGACCGTCAACCGGACGGGCCGGCCTCGAGCCGGTGAGCGAGGCGTGTCACTTGGGCATCGCCGCGAGCACCGCCTATCGATCCCCAAACTGCTTGAAACCTCGGTAGAAACCACTTGGGGAGCGGTGCCCAGGAAGGGGGCGCTCGAGATGAGCAAGATCAACGACTTGCTCGCGAGTTGGACACTAGATCGTTCCACACGGTCATTATGCTTTTCGGATGAGTGTCCAAATGCCTCACGTGAGCAGAAGACGTCGTGAGGCTACCGAACGGTTCCGAGCCGCAGAACGAGATTACGCCTTTCAGTCCGACGCCGCTCGTGATCTGAACCCCATGGCCGCCACCGACAAACGCCACGCCTGGGCGTCCTGCGCCCGCCTGTTCAAGCCGGTGTGAAAGACCCGCAGCAGCGGAAAGCGCGCGAGATCGTCGACCAACTCGGATTGTGCTGAGCCAACCGCCTTCTTGCGTTGGGGTTTGCGGCGCTGGCAGGGTCCGCGCTCTTCAGCCTCACGAACCGGGGCTGATGGACCGTAGGCTTGGCTCAGTAACCTCTTGGCGGCCTGCCCGCTGGACAATCTGGGATCTGCACCATCATCCGCGTCGTCCGGATCGCTGTCAGGGTATCTCTGGAGCTTGGCGTGGCGATTGCCTCGGCTTCGAGGTCGGCCAGAGCCTCCAGCAGAAGTTTCCGGCCGCCAGGATCTCGGGGATAGGGCTGGTCCGCCAGAAGCAGGACCAACCTGCCCATAAGCGGGCAACTCGGTCGTTGAAGTGGCGTGCCCATGCTCGTGCTCCGCTCCGTTCCAGAGCACGTAGCGACGTGTCTCCCGTTTCGTCACTCACACACGTCAACTTGCATGATGTACCGGCTTGGCGCGATCAGCAGCCCCCTGCCCTCCTGAACCGGATCACGGCCGACGGCTGAGGCCAGTCGATGGGGTCGAAGAAGCGGTGCTCGCGCCGGATGGGCATGGCTGCACATGGCCATGCTTGTGAGCTGCCCGGCAAGCCTTGGAAGCATTTCCGGACAGTGGGGTGGCGCCGCTCGCCGGAAGGACGGTCATGCGGCCGCGCGGTGGATTAACAAGCGATCATAATCCACGGCTTGGCTCAGATTTACGACGCTGATCGACTGAGGCTTGTAAATATTTCTTTGGTGGTGTAGGAAACGAAAATCGATTTTTGGCCAGATATCCGGCCGTTCCGCCCCCTTGGGCGTGCGCTCTGCATTTCTCCCATATTTTCGACGATGAGCGACCGAGTGCGTGCGTGCATGCGCTTATCATAATTTGTTGCCTACCAAGATACGGAAATACCTATGAGCATCGGCACTGTGAAGTGGTTCAACGAGACCAAGGGTTTTGGCTTCATCCAGCCGGAAGACGGCGGCAAGGACGTGTTCGTGCATATCTCGGCCGTCGAGCGCGCCGGCATGCAGAGCCTCCAAGAGGGCCAGAGGGTCTCCTACGAGATGGAGACGGACCGCCGCACGGGTAAGCAGTCGGCGGGCAGCCTTCAGGCCGCCTGAGCCTTGCTCAGCTGCCTATGACAAGCTTCGAAGCCGCTCCATTTGGAGCGGCTTCATCTTGGCTCTCTCGTCGCCACGCTTAAGACGTGGTGCGAATAAGGAATGTACGTGGGTCAATTCAAAGCCAACCAGATCGTCGACCGTCTTGAGGCTGCTGCGAAGGCGCGGCAGGCCACACTGGCCCGGTTCCGGGCACGCCCCGCATCAGATGACCCCGTTGTTCTCGCACGGCAGGCTGCGCGGCGGGCTGTCATCCAGGCGCGAGAGGTTCGGGCCAACGAGCGGGAAATGACCCGCGTTGCGGCCGAGGCTCAGCGCGAGGCGGAGGCGCTTGCTGCGCGGGAGCGCGAGGCAGCCGAAGCGGCCCGGCAGGCTGTTGAGAAGATCGAGCGGCAAGCCGCACTCGCGGCCGAGCAAAAGGCTGCACGCGACGCACGCTTTGCAGCCCGCAAGGCTAGAGCGCGGCGGTAGAGCGCCCGCGTTCCGCGAAATGCCGAGCCTTTGGAGGATGTCAGTTGTCCCACAAGTTCAAGGTCGGCCAGCACGTCCGACAGGCCAAGATCGGCTATGCTGATGCCAAGAATGATGCTGGTGCCCTTTTCGAGGTCGTTCGGCTCATGCCAGAGGACCCCTCGGGTGAACCATCCTATCGGGTGAAATCGGCCGCAGGTGAGCGCGCTATGCGGGAAGGCGAACTCACCCTCGCCTCCTGATAGGACCCGCAGACATCGAAGTCTGATCGCTGCCTTCTGCAGCGCATCTGTCGCGTGCCTTACGGCGCGACACTCCTGAACACATGTGCCGCCTGACGGCTCCTGCCGAAGCGGCTTACGGATCTCCATGCCCATCATCGCTGAGCTGAAGCCCACGAAAGCGCCGTCACTCCCCCTGACAAGCCCAAAGCCGGCAAGGCCCGAAGCCGCCCGGAGGCCGCAGCCCTGTGGTCTCACCCGCGAAGAGCTGCGCAAGATCGTCTTGGACGTGCTCGGCTGATCTGCAGGAACTCGCTGATGGCCAGCTCCGTCCGGCCGGAGAGCTATGCGGAAGATTGGGTGACGACGGTCGTGTGAAGGCGGCGTATCGAGGCGGATGTCCAAGCCTGCCGGAACCTCTCATCGAGAGCGATACCCGAACGGACAAGCTGGGGCATTCGTAGGGCGCATGCGCGTTCCAATGGTGTCGCAGACGCGGGACCAACTCATGTCCCCGATCGCAGGAACGGCTGTCTGAAAACGTTCCACGCGGGAAAGGCCTATCGGAACGCCCGCTGCAGACCGGCGAGGAGCCTGCACCACCTCGCTTGGACTTTCGGTCCGGATAGGCGCAGGATTGATGACATCACCGGCGGATCCGAACCCGTAGGCGCCGGTGGCTGAGAGAGACGAGCGCTCCCGCCTGCATCGCGAGGAGTGCCGTCATGGCCGAGCCTCTCCACGGGCGCCTCCCAAGCGCCCATTATGACGCATTGCTGATCAAGACCTCACAGGAGGCCATCCAGCGATCCCGCGCATTGCTGGAGCGAACAAGACCGCCTGTCGTGGCCCAGCCCACTGACCCGCTATTGGCGCAGGCTCGCAACTCTCAACCCAAGTGACGGGAGGCTTGCCAAGTGACGGCAGTCTTCGCGAATCGGCGGGAGACGGCGTCCATGACAGAGGCAGTGGACCGGCTCGATGTGCTCGGTCGCCTCATCAAGGAGGGCGAGGCGACGCAGGGCGGTCAGAGGGCGCTCATCGAGTACCAGGCCCGGGGCTCGGGCAAGACACGACCGAGGCCGAGGCCGCGCTGCGGGGGATCGAGGATACGCTCGTGGCGATGGCCGCCCACCGGTCGGTCCTTCAGGCCGATGGGTGGGATACCTGATCGCGCTTGCGGACTGCGCGGCGGAAACTGCTGTAGTTTATCGCGGCCATGGCCGGGCTGGCGTAAGGGGCAGGCAATCGCGGCGACGGTCCTCGGCAGCACCGCGAGTGAGGGTCACCGCCCCCGCCGTGCCACGGCCAGGGTGTCGGCATGCCGCGCTTCCACTTCAACGTCTACGACGGCGTGCGCCTACCCGATGCGGAGGGCACCGACCTGCCGGATTGGCAGGCGGCGCGCTTGGAGGCGATCCGGAAGGCCGGCGAGATCCTCAAGGAGGAGACGCGTACCACGTCTCGCTCGGCGAGGACTGGCGCATTGAGGTGACCGACGACACGGGCCTGATCCTGTTCCAGATGACGTTTTTGATGATCGAGTCGCCCGTGATGCTGAGAGCCAGCGCTCGGGAGCGCTGACGCGATGCGGCGCCCAAGCGACCGCACCCGTCACGTCGACGATTTCCGCCAACCCAGGCGCGGCCAACCACTGGCCCATAACGCCCAAAACGCGAACGGCAGATCGAACTCAGGCCGTTGGCTCCGTTCAGATCGGTGGCGCCTCGAAGAAGCCGCCCCCAAGCGATCCCTGAAGGCGTTCGTCGGGTAGCGTACCTGCGACCGTCCAGCTCGGCATTGTGCAGTGCATTCAAAAGTTTGCCCGTTGAACCTAATCCTTGACAAAATTCCTCAGAGATTAAATCGAACCAAAGTCCGTTTCGGGGGTTGAAAGAAAATCCTTGAGATGCAATTTAGGTGCGGTGCGGTAGAATCGATAAGTTTTCTCGATATCAAAGTAAAATATGCTTATTGTCTTACCGCATAAGACGTGAATGCATAATCTATAGGGAAGAAATCAAAGATGGCATTCAACCAGAACTCCAATCAGAGCAAGCAGTCCGATCAGAGCGATAAGCTCGCCGACGCTGCAAAGGCGGATATCAACAACACCGCCGAGCAGGGCAAGCAGTTCGCTGAGGCCACTCGCGATGGCGTGAACAAGCTGGTCGATCTGCGTGAGCAGGCCACCGAGAACACCAAGCAGATCGTGCAGAGAAGCGTCGAGACGGCCTCGCAGCAGGCGCGAGAGGTCGCTGATCGGTTCACGAAGACCCTGGGCTTCACCGGCGAGGACAGCGAGCGCCTGGCCCGGCAGTCCAAGCAGAACATGGAAGCGGTCGCGCGCTGCGGCACGGTTCTGACCCAAGCCTTCCAGGACACCTCGCGCAACTGGTTCGAGCTGGGCCAGAAGCAGTGGCAGCGCAACCTCGACGGCCTCAGCAAGCTGGCGCGCGCCAGGTCGGTGCAGGAGTTCGCCGCGGTTCAGAGCGAGTTGGTTCGCGAGAGCCTGCAGCACATCGTACAGGACAGCCGGGCAATCACCGAGACCTCGGCTCGTGCCGTCGAGGAGGCCAGCAAGGCTTTCGCCAGCGTCGCGCAGAGCCCCACGCTCGTTCGCTGAGGAGCACGGCACCTGATCCCGGTCCACATCTCGGGCTCATCACAAACCGGAGGGGCGGTCGCTTCGGCCGCCCCTTTTCCTTGTCTCAGTCGCTTTGGCTCCTTCGCCTCGCGGCACGGAGTGGCCAATGTACAATCCCTTTGCCGTCGCCCTGCTTGCCCTGGAGGCACAGAAGGTTGTCGAGCTGCGGCTGATGAAGCTCGCTTGGGGCGGAGCTGACGCTGAGGCTGAGGCGCAGAAGATGGTAAGCGAGAAGGTCAGCGCCTTCATCGAGGCGTCCGGAACGCTGATGACGGGTGGTTCCTGCGACATGGTTGTGACGCGCTACCGCGAGCATGTCGCCGCAAACACGAAGCGTCTGACCACCGTTTAGTGTGAAATGGCGTTCGCCTCACCGGACTGACCGCATCGCTTCAGCCTAGTCCCTGTGATCGCGGCGGATGCCCATTATAGACAGGATCACAGCATGACGCAGGCTCCCGCGACCCGCAGCTGGCTCGTTCCGGCCCTTCTTGGCTCCGCGGCGGCCCTCGGCGCCTCAGCGCTTTTTGCCGTCTCGAAAGCCCATGAGGCCGAGCAGCGCCATCCGCCGATTGGACGCTTCCTGACCGTTGACGGGGTGCGCCTGCACTACGTCGAGCGTGGGAGCGGTGAGCCCCTAGTGCTGATCCACGGCAACGGTACCATGATCCAGGACTTCCTGGTCAGCGGCATCGTTGACGAGTTGGCCAAGCGCTACCGCGTCATCATCATCGATCGGCCCGGCTACGGCTACAGTGAGCGCCCGCGGGCTCTCTGGACGTCGCGAGCGCAGGCGACGCTGTTCCAGAAGGCGCTGCAGCAACTCGGCGTCTCACAAGCCGTGGTGCTCGGGCACTCGTGGGGAACGCTGGTTGCGATTGCCCTGGCGCTGCAGGCACCGCAAATCGTGCGCAGCCTCGTCCTGGCATCGGGCTACTACTACCCGACGCTCCGTGCGGACGTGGTTCTGTTCTCGCCCCCTGCCATCCCCGTCATCGGGGACGTGATGCGCTACACCGTGTCGCCGATGACGTCTCGCCTGATCCTACCCGGTCTGATCAAGGGGATGTTCGCGCCTGCACCCGTGCCAGAGCGCTTCGACCAGGAGTTCCCGAAGGAGCTGATGTTGCGTCCCTCGCAGTTGCGCGCCTCTTCCGAGGATGCCGCCATGATGACGCCCGTGACGGTCGAGCTTCAGGAGCACTACCGTGAGCTGAACCTGCCGGTCGTGATCATCACGGGTGCGGACGATCAGATCGCGGACGTCGGGCGCCAGTCGGAGCGGCTGCACCGCGAGATCGCGAGCAGCGAGTTCATCGCCGTTCCAGGCATGGGGCACATGATCCACCATCTCGCGCCAGATCATGTCATCAGGGCCATTGAACGCGCTTCAGAGAGATTACGTGCGAGAGCCGCCTAAGCCGGGGATTGGCAGCCGGACGATGCCCCTCATGCAGGCATCGTCTCTCCGTCGCGGAGTACGGCCGCCCGCGCCGGTCAGCGTCCCGGATCTCGCCTTCCGCCTGCCCCTGGCCGCTACCATGCAGCAGCCTCGCAATCAGCCCCGTCCAAAATACCGATCCGATCAAGCTGGGCCATCCTTCGCCCCTCGGCACTGGCAGGCGGCAATCCGAGAGAGCGGGCCCTGATGATCCCCGTATTTCTTGGATTGCCGTCAGGCACAGAGCGTCGCGATACGCTCGGCGAGCCTCTCGGCGGTCAGGAAGGCATCGGGGTGATCGGCGTAGAGCGCGGCATAGGGCATCTCCGGCACACGCGCCTCGTCGAGATCTTGAACGAGCGCCGAGCCACCATGCTCCTTGATGATCCGCAAGCCGTCGGCGCCGTCGTTCCCGTATCCGCTCAGGACAATGCCAACCACGCGCTCGCGGTAAGTTTCGGCTGCCGAGATGAACAGAGGATCGGCCGCAGGGCGGGCAAAGTTTACCTTCGGCTCCTGGTCGAGGCGGATGCGTCCCTCCTCCAGCCGCATGTGGTGATCAGGCGGCGCCACGTAGACGTGCCCCGGTTCGATCCGTGTGGCGTTCTCGGCATGCAGAACAGGGGCTGCGGCTATGATGCTCAGCAGTGCTGGCAGGATGCTCTGGTTGGGGCCGACGTGCAGAACGATGAACACCGAGCCGCGGCACGGGACCGGCAGGGCTGAGACGATCTGCTTGAGGGGATTGAGGCTGCCGGCTGAAGCCGCGATGACGACGATGGGATGCATGGCGGCCTGTTAACTCATGTGAGTTCGTGGCCGATCCCTCAGCCAGCACCGCTAGGCTGAGCTGCGCACGGATCCCCACGTTCAGGGGATCGGATTGCCGTGAACCGCACCGAGGCGACCCGCCCCTCCCGATCTTCAGATCTGCTTAACCACCTCGGCCGACCCTCCCTGCGAGCCACACCGCGCCTTGGCTCCGTCGTGATGAGCACGACACGCCCCGCCGCCCCGAACGCAGATCAGGCGGCGGGGCTCCTCTGGCGAGAGGATGCCACCATGACGCATTGGATTGACTTCAGAGGCAAAAGGCGGTCCCCGACGCGGGAAAAGCTCTACCGCAAGGACGAATGCCTCTAGCGACCTTCAGAGCCCCGCAGGCGGCTGGGAGGCAAAATGGCTAGTCCAACAGGCCAATCCGGCGGCGCCATTCCTGAGTCATCCTAGCGCCATGCAGGTGGCAGCATCGTCACGCGTCATGCGGTAAATTCATAGAGGGGGCGACAGGGCGAACGCCGGAGTTGGCCGACGATGCACGTGCCGAGATGGGACCATTACCTTGGCTTGACGTTAGCCACGCCTTGCCTGCTGCTCGCGTTCATCCTCGTCGGCCACGCCGTTTGGGAAGCACGGCCTCTGCCAGCCTGCCTTGGCAGTGGCATCGATGCGCTCAACCCCACCCGGAAATGCCGGTGGCTCATGGTTCGCGGAGGTGAACCTGTTCTGCGGGGCGCTGCGCCCAACGGCGTCACTCTGGTCGAGGAAGGCACGGTGTCAGCCCTGCCGGACTTCGGCTCAGCCGAGAGCGCAGCTCTTGTGGCTCTCGGACTGTACCTTGCTGGCTGCGGGATTGGCTGGGGCGTAAGCCGCCGCGCCGGCACACCGGTTGGGTGAGGCGTGCTGCCTCAGGGCAGTCCGTCACGTAGCCAATTGCCCGACAGAGGCAGAGGCTGCGGGCATGTTGGACCTCGCAACCATCGTGATGTTTGCAGGCGCGGCCGGCGCCGTCGCACTGATCGCGGCTGCCCATCCACGCGTTGAGCGTCTAGTTCGCAAGAGCGACCTGCGGTAGCGGCAAGACGTGCAGGCTCGTTTCTGAGCTGCCCGGCTCGGCCGCAACGGTTTATCTGAGCCGAAATGGTTTATGGCCAGCATCGCCATCATGATCGGCACGCTGCAGGGCACACGCCTGCTGGCCTTCTCGTCTGAGCGGGAGGCGGCCATCATGACTGAGACGATCCTACGCAAGCTGGACCCACTCACGTTACCAGTCCCATTCTGGGTCCAGTGCCGCGACCGTGCCGTCGGCCAGCGGCTCACGGACTACCTTGCGGAGGTGCAGGCCGAACTGCTCGATGCCTAGATCGACTATATTTCAACGCAGCGCCAGAGCGCAGGTTTACCGACCGTCACGGGGCCTAACGGACGATGGTCGCGAAGGCGATCAGTATATACCTGCTCGGCAACTTGGACACGCCGGTCCTGTCCTGCCTGCTCACCGGCAGCCTCGTCCTGGCCGGCTCAATCCTGTCACCACCGAGTCTTCACCAAAACTGCTCCTTACGACCTGTACGATCGGGCTTGGGCTGCGTTTTCGTATGATCCCAGAGCGGACACCCCCGAATGCCCTACACGCTTCACCTCCTCGCAGCCGGCAGCTACGACCTTCTGCGCGACGGCGCAGTCATCGGCGGCGTGGTTCGAGACGTCACGGCCAGTGGCGACGTGAGACGATGGCGCGCCGAGTTGCTGGAAGATCTACCGCCTGCGCAGAGACCGCTGCCGTTTGTCGAAATCGAGCATCGCTTCGACACCCTCGATGAGGTGCTGAGCTGGCTCGGAGATGCTTCGGTCGCTGACGGCAGCTGAGCTGACACGCTCGCTAGAGCTGTTCCCGGTCAGCTAGCGACGGTCAAGTCGTCCTCGTAGCCGGCTGCGGCGAGGTAGTTGCGGCACTCCTGCGGAGTGAAGCGCGTGAA